>JBCBOC010000407.1:0-4512 GCA_039821475.1 Cyanobacteria bacterium J06632_22
CACCGGACCTGGACCCGGAGGTGGTTGGGGTCGCTGCGGTGCAGGAGGCCGAAGTCAATACCCTGAGCTATGTGGAAGGGGTCAAGTTTGCCAAATATATTGAAACCACCCAGGCAACGGCGCTGATTTTGCCGAACCAGGCGGACCTACAGCAGGCCGCCCAAGCGCGGGGCCTGGCCTGGGTTGCCGTGAAAGATCCGAGGCTGGGGTTTGCCCGTGCGATCGCACTGTTTTATCAGCCCTTTCGCCTAGCGCCAGGGATTCACCCCACCGCCGTGATCGACCCCAGTGCCACCGTGGGCAAAAACGCTGCCATCGGTGCCCATGTGGTCATCCAGGCGGGGGTCAATCTGGGCGATGACGTGTGCATTCACCCCAACGTGGTGGTCTACCCCACGGCAGAAATTGGTGACGGCACGACCCTGCACGCCAACTGTGTGATCCACGAGCGCACTCACATTGGTAAACATTGCGTCATCCACAGTGGAGCGGCTATCGGTTCTGAGGGCTATGGCTTTGTGCCCACCGCCGCAGGTTGGGAAAAAATGCACCAGTCAGGCCGGACGGTGCTCGAAGACGGCGTTGAAATTGGCTGCAATAGCTGTGTCGATCGACCGGCGGTGGGTGAAACCCGCATTGGTCAGCAGACCAAGCTGGACAACTTGGTGCAGGTGGCCCACGGTTGCCAGGTGGGCATGGGCGTGGCGATGGCTTCCCAGGTGGGGATGGCCGGTGGGGTGACCGTGGGGAATCGAGTGATTTTGGCAGGCCAGGTCGGCATCGCCAACCAGGCCAAGATTGGTGATGGTGCGATCGCAACCGCTAAAACCGGCGTCCACACCGACGTTCCCCCTGGTGAAATTGTGTCAGGCTATCCTGCTATGCCCCACCGAATCTACCTTAAGGTTTCAGCCCTGCTTAAGCGGCTACCCGAG
The DNA here is from genome assembly GCA_039821475.1 of Cyanobacteria bacterium J06632_22. GTDB lineage: Bacteria > Cyanobacteriota > Cyanobacteriia > Phormidesmidales > Phormidesmidaceae > CAWUKV01. Next base: position 936 of record JBCBOC010000407.1, read on the forward strand.
CTATCTCAGACCGTGAAAGCGCTGAAAAAAGCGAAATAAGCGCATATCCCTGGCCGTCTGTGAGACTAATGCTGCGTCAAAGCTAAACCTTCGGGTTGAGGTCTGGTTAATGGTGCCTAGCGCATAGCGTTGAGTTTGTGGCCCTTGACGCTCAAAGCCCTTATTCCGTTTGTCGAGTTGTTAGGGACAGTTCCTGGCGTTGCAGGTCTTGATTCTGGAGCCCCTCGACGCAGTCGAATGGGTTTATCAACCTTGAGACGGCCACACACGATTTCGCTGTTCCCCGCCAACCCTAAATTCTTAAAGTCGACACTGCACTGGCCGATTTCGTCAAGAACGCATATTTGAGCAGGCTCAGAACCTGCCAGGAGAGCGGCGATGCGGCAATTTACCCTCTACCTTTGTTAACCATTTTTAGTTTTTCTTTATGTTTATGTGATGATAGAGCCTATAGCCGTCGCCATAGTGGCCACTCTTTTTGAGTTGGCACTAGACGGCAGACCACTGCGCCCAGCCCTGGATAACCCACGCCAGATAACGCCATAAGCACAGTGGCCACTGCTTCAACCCATCTCGTCCCCGCTCCAGCTGCCCTATGTCTTTCGGTTACCTTGCGCTTGTTCTGCACGCTCATTTGCCCTTTGTCCGTCACCCGGAGAGCGATTTCGTTCTAGAGGAAGAATGGCTGTTTGAGGCCATTACTGAGACCTATGTGCCCCTGCTGACCATGTTTGAGGGGCTCAAGCGCGATGGGGTCGAGTTCAAGATGACCATGAGCATGACGCCGCCGTTGGTGTCGATGCTGCGCGATCCGCTGCTGCAAGAGCGCTATGACGAGCACCTGAGCAAGCTCGAAGAGCTGGCGGAACAGGAGATCGAACGCAATGAGGGCAACGGTCACCTGCGCTACTTGGCCGAATACTACGCCAATGAGTTCAATCACACTCGCCAGGTTTGGGAACAGCATAGTGGCGATCTGGTTGGAGCCTTTAAGCAATACCTCGATAGCGGCAACTTAGAAATCATCACCTGCGGGGCTACCCATGGCTATCTGCCGCTGATGAAGATGTATCCCGAAGCGGTGTGGGCGCAGCTCGAAGTGGCTGTGCAGAGTTACGAAGAAAACTTTGGTCGTCCGCCATCGGGCATTTGGCTGCCGGAATGCGCCTATTACGAAGGGCTAGAACGGATGCTGGCGGACGTGGGCCTGCGCTATTTCCTGACCGATGGCCACGGTATTCTCTATGCCCGCCCACGTCCGCGCTACGGGGCCTACGCGCCGATTTATACCGAAACCGGAGTCGCTGCCTTTGGCCGAGACCACGAGTCCTCCCAGCAGGTGTGGTCCTCTAAGGTGGGCTATCCCGGTGCCCCAGAATATCGGGAGTTCTACCGCGACTTGGGTTGGGATGCCGACTACGACTACATTAAGCCGTACATCATGCCCAACGGCCAGCGCAAGAATGTTGGTATCAAGTACCACAAAATCACCGGTAAGGATGTCGATTCTTCCAACAAGCAGTGGTATGACCCCTACTGGGCGAAACAAAAATCTGCCGAGCATGCGGGCAACTTCATGTTCAATCGGCAACAGCAGATCGGTAACTTGAACGGGCTGATGCAGCGTAAACCGATTGTGGTCTCGCCCTACGACGCTGAGCTGTTTGGCCACTGGTGGTACGAAGGCCCCTGGTTTATCGACTACCTGTTCCGCAAGACTTGGTTTGATCAGGACGTGTATGAGATGACGCACCTGGCTGACTATCTGCGCACCAACCCCACCCAGCAGGTGGCGCGTCCCTCCCAGTCCAGTTGGGGTTACAAAGGCTTCCACGAGTACTGGCTCAACGAGACCAACGCCTGGATTTACCCCCATTTGCACAAGGCCGCAGAGCGGATGATTGACTTAGCGCGTCGCGAACCTGCCGATGAGTTGGAATGGCGAGCGCTGAACCAGTGTGCTCGGGAGCTACTGCTGGCACAGTCTTCAGACTGGGCCTTCATCATGCGTACCGGAACCATGGTTCCCTATGCGGTCCGTCGCACCCGTTCTCACCTGATGCGTTTTAACCGCCTCCGTGACGAGATTCTGGATGGCAAAATTGACTCGGGCTGGCTGGAGAAGGTAGAAGCCATTGACAACATCTTCCCCAATGTCAATTACCGCACCTATCGCCCGCTTTAGACTCGCGCGCTTTGGCGTCGGCTTTTAACAAGAGTGTTGTTCTCTTTAGAACTTTGAGGGCGACTGGATAAGTGCCAAATCCTTCGAGCCTTCATGTGGCTGTGTCATGGGTGCTCGAAGGATTTGGCACGCTATGGAACAATCTCGGTTGGTGTGTTTAGCGGTAAAAAATGCGCTTTCTGGGTGGCGCGTGATGGGACAGATTACTGCGATGAGTGCAACCGTCAACAATCTCACCCTAGTCGCCCGTTTCAGCCTCGGTTCCTCCATTGACCTAAATCAATTGTCAGACGAGGCGATCCCTTAGAAACCGCACAAAATATAAACCTGTGTTGCGATTTTGTTACAACTCGTGAGTCCTTGCTGTTCGGGCGATTGCTGCGTGATAGCATCCGATCTGTAGCTTTTGCACGAATGGGAGAAAAGTCCTTGACACTTCGAGTCGCGGTTGTAGGAGGCGGTCCCGCTGGGTCATCTGCTGCGGAGATCCTAGCTAAGGCCGGTATTGAAACATATCTTTTCGAGCGGAAGCTTGATAACGCTAAGCCCTGCGGTGGTGCCATCCCCCTGTGCATGGTGGATGAGTTTGACCTGCCCCCCGAAATCATCGATCGTCGCGTGCGCAAGATGAAGATGATTTCCCCCTCCAACATTGAGGTAAACATCGGCAGCACGCTGAAAGACGATGAGTACATCGGCATGTGTCGTCGTGAGGTGCTGGACGGTTTTCTGCGTGAGCGCGCCCACAAGTTAGGGGCTCAGCTGATCAACGGTACCGTGCATAAGCTCGATATTCCCGGCAACGACAAGGACCCTTACACACTCCACTACGCTGACCACTCCAACGGCACGCTCCAGGGCGAAGCCAAGACACTTCAAGTGGATATGGTCATTGGTGCAGACGGTGCCAACTCTCGTGTGGCTCGTGCAATTGATGCGGGTGACTACAACTATGCGATCGCATTCCAAGAGCGCATTCGTCTGCCCCAAGACAAAATGGCCTACTACGAAGAGTTGGCTGAAATGTACGTGGGCGACGATGTCTCCCCCGACTTCTACGCTTGGGTTTTCCCCAAGTACGACCACGTCGCAGTGGGCACTGGCACCATGCGAGTAAACCAGGCCAAAATCAAGCAGCTACAAAAGGGTATCCGCGAGCGAGCTGCAAAGCGCCTTGAGGGCGGCGAGATCATCAAGGTTGAAGCGCACCCCATTCCTGAACATCCCAGACCTCGTCGGGTTGTCGGTCGTGTAGCTCTGGTTGGCGACGCTGCCGGTACGGTAACGAAGTCTTCTGGCGAGGGCATTTACTTTGCCGCTAAGTCAGCTCGTATGTGCGCAGAAACCATCGTTGAGCTGTCCAACAACGGCCAGCGTGCCCTGACTGAGAAG
>JBCBOC010000548.1:0-3506 GCA_039821475.1 Cyanobacteria bacterium J06632_22
CAGTTTAGCCATCCAACAATTGTTAGCAGATTCCGTGTAATGCTTCTTTGTTAAGGGCTAAACTGCAACTTCGAGAAAGTTCAAGTGAACAGCACTTTAACCGTGGAATCTCATTCTGACAATGTGAGGTTTGTATTGCAAGTTACTTTCAATAAAAGTAATTTTCTTGTCAGCTATCCCTGACAAACTTCTCTTCGACAGTGATGATGTTGCCTTCCGCGCAGCCACCTTCCGCGCAGCCACCTTCCGCGCAGCCACTTACCGTACAGCCAAGACGCATTGACGACATCGTGCAGATCTTTTACCGCCCTTTTGGGTAACCGGCCCAGCCCACGACTCTCCCAAGACTGCGTAAAATTGCACTGAGCACATAACTAAGCAGTAGTCTCCGTCATAAGGGGTGGCGTTCTGGCACTCCCCCAGCAGTCTGCATGGGTCTGTTCACTTTGTGGGTCCACTACACTTTCGACCGGCGTATCCCGACATATCTTAGACCTTTCATAATTATGCTGATGTAGGTTAATGGTAGATTTGTATTTTGATATACATATAGATATAGACGATGTTCCAAATTTTGACAGTTAGCCCTCTATGCCGTTAGGACAGGGCAGCAAGTTACTGAGTGATGGGCGGGGCTTCATGCCACGCCAAGCCGGGCCAGGCAACCGAAGTCATGCTGTGAAAGCCCTGTCGTCCTCGCCATTGATGTGATGACAGCTTGGCTATCCTGACTGGCACGCCAGAGAATTATCTCGGCACATGCCCCAGCAAAATTAGTGGGTAATTGAGCGACAGCGGTGAGTTTGGGCTAGGCGCTTAAGCCTCAACGGCCATTTTCAATGCCGCTATTTGCTGACTCAGGCCCGGTTCTAATGCCTAGCGTTATAGTGCCTATCACTTTGCTTCTAAGAAAATGGCCCAATAGGCGTATTTTCTTCCAGGGTTAACCCAGCGCACCGTGTTGGGCCAAGCGCTTAGGACATCTCTGGCGTCCAGTGCTTGGGAGGGTTGCCAAGTCGCCCACAAATAGGGCCTTTTTCGCGGCACCCAGAACAGCTGATTACGCAGACGATATAAAAACTAGTGTGTGAACCAACGTGATTCGACCGGGTAGCAAAGTCCGCATCCTCCGCCCTCAATATGTCGCCGGCAGACTGGGTACCGTACTAAGTGCAGAAACAGATAGCCAAGGCGTAACCACAGGCTACTGGATTGTATCCGTTGACGATTTAGACGTTCTGGTCGCCCTTTTGCCGGAGGAAATGTCGGCACTTTAGGCCGTCCTAAGCGCCAGTATGGCATGATCCCCAAGTGATTCTGACAGGTGATGGGTGTATCGCATGGGGGCTCCCTTCGCAAAGGGAGCCGCGCCGGAAACTGCTCTGATGGCGTTTGCCACTTTTCTGATGGCGTTTGCCACTTTTCTGAGGACACCCCTGACGCTCAAGGGCCCAGTATGATCGCCAAGTGGCCTGCCGCTGTGCACAACCCCAAGCCAGGGCCTTTGTGGCGGCGGCGGCTGCAACTCGACTCACGCAATATGAGAGCCCAAAAGCACGCAACTGCACACAGACGGTTGTGGCGGTTGCAGAGGGGGCATCGATGGTGTCATCAGACCCTATGCTACGGGACGAGAGCCGGACCGCACCTCAGAAGAGGAAATAGCGCTGGGCCATCGGCAGAACGGTTGCTGGCTCACAGGTCAACAATTCGCCATCGGCGCGGACCTCATAGGTTTCCGGATTGACCTCAATATGAGGTAGCGCGACGTTCAGCTTGAGGTCGCGTTTGGTAATGGAGCGTGTATTGGCAACGGGCACGGTGGGCTTACTTAGGCTGAGCTGCTGGGCGAGTCCGGCAGCTTGCGCGGCAGCCGAGACAAAGGTTAGCGACGTGGCTGCGATCGCACCGCCAAAAGCCCCATACATCGGTCGCGCATGAATCGGCTGGGGGGTTGGAATGCTGGCATTGGCATCCCCCATTTGTGCATAGGCAATAAACCCACCCTTGAGGACAATGCTGGGCTTAACGCCAAAGAAAGCCGGATCCCACAGACATAGGTCTGCCAGTTTACCCACCTCCACCGAGCCCACATGCTCTGCCATGCCGTGGGTAATGGCCGGATTAATGGTGTACTTGGCCACGTAACGCTTGGCTCGGAAATTGTCGTTACGATCGGTATCGGGACTCAGGGCACCCCGCTGAACTTTCATTTTGTGCGCCGTTTGCCAGGTGCGGGAAATCACCTCGCCCACGCGGCCCATCGCCTGGGAGTCGGAGGCAATCATACTAAAGGCCCCCAAATCGTGAAGGATGTCCTCTGCCGCAATGGTCTCTCGACGAATGCGCGACTCGGCAAAGGCCACATCCTCTGGAATGCCCGGGTCTAGATGGTGACACACCATCAGCATGTCCAGATGCTCGTCTAGGGTGTTGACGGTGTAGGGACGGGTGGGATTTGTAGAGGAGGGCAGCACATTTTCGAGGCCGCACACCTTAATGATGTCTGGGGCGTGGCCACCGCCTGCTCCCTCGGTGTGGTAAGTGTGAATCGCTCGATCTTTGAAGGCGGCAATGGTGTTTTCCACAAACCCGGCTTCGTTCAGGGTATCGGTGTGGATGGCCACCTGCACGTCGTAGGCATCGGCCACCTGTAAGCACACGTCTATGGCATTGGGTGTGGTGCCCCAGTCTTCGTGTAGCTTGAGGCCAATGGCCCCGGCCTCTACCTGCTCGTTTAGCGCCTGGGGCTGACTACTGTTGCCCTTACACAGAAAGCCCAGATTCATAGGGAAGGCATCTGCCGCCTGGAGCATGCGGTACATATTCCAGGGACCTGGGGTGCAGGTGGTGGCGTTGGTGCCGGTGGCCGGGCCAGTGCCGCCGCCCAGCATAGTGGTAATGCCAGATGCGATCGCAACTTCAATTTGCTGGGGACAAATATGGTGAATGTGAGAATCCACCCCTCCGGCCGTGAGAATCATGCCCTCACCGGCCAACGCTTCTGTCCCCGGTCCAATGACAATATCCACCCCATCCTGAATGTAGGGATTGCCCGCTTTGCCAATCTTGGCAATTCGCCCGTCTTTGATCCCCACATCGGCTTTGACAATGCCCCACCAATCGAGGATCAGTGCATTGGTAATCACTAGATCCACCGCGCCGTCCGCGTTGGATATCGGCGATTGCCCCATGCCGTCGCGAATCACCTTACCGCCGCCAAACTTAACTTCATCACCGTAGGTGGTGAAGTCTTGTTCAACTTCAATGATTAACTCAGTGTCGGCCAAGCGTAGCCGGTCCCCAACCGTGGGTCCATAGGTCTCGGCGTAGGCCCGCCGGTCCATCTGATAGCTCATAGTGATTTGTGATTTGAAGACAAGGAGAAAGGGGGGAAGTGTCTGAAAAGAGAATATGGGGACGGCAATGGAAACTTAGGGCACGAAACCTCTGCGGGCTAATCTATCGCTTTCGCCACTTTGCTTCTAAGAAAATGGCCCAATAGG
>JBCBOC010000182.1:0-6913 GCA_039821475.1 Cyanobacteria bacterium J06632_22
ACTATTCTTTCGACTTATTTCCTTTTCGAATCAATTGTTAACTATTCACGATATTCAAATGTATTGACGCCGTGGATGGCATTTAAAAGCAGTCTGGCATTAAGCAAGCTGTCGTCTTATAAGCTCCGGTCTTCTTGTCCTAGCGTGCCCCCCAACGCGCTCACTAATCCCCCTTAACAGGCGCTGATCACCTTTCACCACAGGCTCAAGGCAATTACAAAAAGGCGAATTTTATAGGCCAAGCCTCCATTAAGAATTTTGCGTTCAAACAAAAACAAACATCAACTTCCAAAACTTTTTAAGGTGCTTTGCTGACATCTATTGACAAGCACAAACCCTTGAGCGATAAATATCCGTCAGCCTACCGATGGAGACTACAGGCAGCTTCCTTGAGATGAAATTAAATTCCTCTGTCGAGCGTAATAAGCTGATTTTCTACTGTTATGATGGAATCGCAAAAATTCTCAGGCTTTGCCTCACCTAATTTTTCTGGCCCGTCCCCTTTCCTGCCCCAGAAAATTGTATTCCTCCAGCAGCATCCAGCTGCAACCGTTGAGTTCTAACGCTTCTTCGACCTAACATCTGATCCCCCTACAGGCACTCTGCTTCCTTAAGCCTTTCTAAAACTTTTGAAATGTGTCGTCTCCCCTTCAGATTGCCATCCAAAGCGCCTAGACTTGACTGCCCGAATTTCCCTAATTAAAGCCTTTGGAATATCAAAATAATGCTTAACCATCACGAAGCACTGACCCCTGAAGATAACGGTTCCCACAGCAACTCAGTATTAGAGAACCGAGGCCGGGTCGCTATCTTTATTGACGGCTCTAACTTGTTTTATGCCGCACTACAACTTGGCATCGAAATTGACTACACCAAACTCCTGTCACGGTTAACCGGCGGTTCGCGGCTGTTCAGAGCGTTTTTCTACACTGGCGTTGACCGCGCCAACGAAAAACAGCAAGGTTTCCTGCTGTGGATGCGCCGTAACGGTTATAGAGTGATTGCGAAAGATTTGGTACAGTTGCCTGACGGATCTAAGAAGGCCAATCTCGATGTAGAAATTGCCGTCGATATGATGGCACTGGTCGGTTGCTATGACACTGCGGTATTGGTCAGTGGTGATGGTGATTTGGCCTATGCAGTAGATGCGGCCAGTTACCGTGGTGTCAGAATTGAGGTGGTCAGTTTACGGTCGATGACGAGCGATAGCTTAATCAACGTCTCAGATCGCTATATTGACCTTGATGCTATTAAAGACGACATCCGAAAGACTCCTCGACATGCCAGCAATGGCTATGTCTATCGTCCCCTTTCCAGTATCAGTGTCATGGACGATGCGGATGAGTCTACTGCGTCGTAGACCTCTGCCATCCCGAAGCCTGCCAAGATAAGCTGTTACACAGCATGAATCCACATTAAGCTAGTCCAGTTAGCTAACGCACGTCGCGACGCTTCTGGGAGCAGTAAGTATGACACGGTGGTACCGATGGACCGCGATCGCAGCTGTAGTCGTCATGATTGCTGTTGGTGCGCGAACCTGTCAGCAACTAAGAGCTTCACGCTCTGTCCTAGACGATGCGCCGGAATCCGTTGCTGAAGCAGGCCTTACCCTGCGCAATATTACCCTCGAGCAACCCGATGAGAAAGGCGGCTTGCTGTGGCGAGTCAAAGCCAAGTCGGTCACCTACAGTCCCGATCAGCAGATTGCTGACATCCGCGATATCGAAGGCGAGTTTTTTCAAGGTGACACTGTGATTTATGAGGTCACCGCCGATCGAGGTGAAATTATTGAAAATGGGCGCGCGATCTTTCTAGAAGGCAATATCGAGGCCTTTGCCGTTGAAGATGACCTGACGCTGACAGGAGATCACTTGGCATGGCGACCCGATGATGACCAGCTCGAAGTGACGGGCGGCATTGACGGCGACCACCCTCAGCTGACGGCCACTGCAGAAACTGCTTTGCTTTACAACCAGGAAAAACGACTGGAGCTGACCGAAGGCGTCACTGCAGCAACCCTAGCGGAGCCTTGGCTAGTATTTGAATCCGAAGCAGTCACCTGGAACTTAGCTGATAACGTGCTAGCCACAGAGACACCCTTACAGGTCAATCAGTTTCCAGCGGAGGACGACGAAACAGTGATCGGTCAGCTTAACGGTCAGCGTGGGACCGTCAGGCTCGATGAGCAAGAAATCGAACTTTTGGGTGAGGTTGAGCTGACCCGCACTGAGCCGCCCTTAGAGCTCAACAGCGACGCTTTACTGTGGCAAACCGAACAGCAGCTTGTCACAACGGATCAGCCCTTAGAAATCTTAGAAACCCAGCGTCAAATTGTCGTGACCGCCAACCAAGGTAGGCTCGATCTCGAAAATCAAATTGTGACCCTCACTGAGGCTGTACAGCTGACCAGTGCCCAAAATCAGGCACAGCTGAATGCCTATCAGGTTACCTGGAAGCTTGAGAGTGAAGACATTGAAGCCTCCGGCAACATCCGTTACCGCCAAACCAATCCTGAGACTCAGCTTTCAGGAGAGCGGGCCATCGGCAATTTACAGCAACAAACCGTGATCGTGACTGGCAATGATGTGATTACGACAATCGTGCCTGAATAAAATCGTGCCTGAATACAGGTGGGTGTCAACTGCGATAGCGGCACTGTCCGTAAATGGGAAGGCTAAACCTGGAGTAAAGCCCACCGCCGATTAGACATCCACACCCATGACTCCCGAGCATCTGATCCAGCTTTACCAACAGGGCAAACGTGATTTCATCTGGGCTGATTTGCGAGGCGTGAGTTTGAGCGGTCAATGTCTGGCTGGCGCAAACTTTAATCGTGCCAAGCTGCAAGGCAGCAACCTATCAAAGGCTAATTTATCCGGCTGTAGCTTTCTCAAGGCTGACTTATCCAACGCTGATCTCACGGCGGCAGACCTACAGAATGCGCACTTTCGTAAGGCGAACCTATCAAAGGCGATGATCGCCCTCGAACAGCTACCTGATAGTGCCCTCCAGGGTGCAACGCTGCCAGACGGCACAGTCAAGCCGGTTCGGCTACCGAGAGCCGTTCCCCCCGTTGCAACATCTCAGTCAGAAGCATCACAGCCCGCCAGCACGGCAGCAGATATTCCCCCCATGCCATCCATCGCACCTGATGCGCCTAAACGTTGGGCCCAGGGCATTGACGTCCACGCCGAAATTGCCAACCGACCGCCGCCGCCAGCACCGCCCCGTCCTCGCACTAGGGCAGAAGTCATGGCAGCAATGCCCTGGATTCCAGTCGGATTTTTTATTGGCGGCTATGTTTTGAATGGGCTTGTGCTGACATTAGCAGCTGCGGGGGGAGTCGCCTGGCTCATTAGTGCGATCGCAACCCAGCTTTGGGCCATACATCGTGGGCTCACTTGGTTCATTCCGATTGTGGTTGCCTTAGCAGCCCTACACGGTGGCCCACTCGCGGCTTTCCCACTCCTGGTTTTGCCCGCCGTGATTTTCTTGATGCTGCTGGGCGGCTTGCTGGTCGTGGGCTGGCACTGGCGGACAGCGCTCCACGGTGCCACCTGGATAGCCGGCATCACGGCTGTCCTATTTTGTATGGCACCGTGGCTAATGGCCTCACCGGGTGTCTTCACCATCATTGTTGCCCCAACGGCTCTATTGGCTGTCCTGCTACTGCTGGCCACTGGCAGCATCAGTATTGGTCTTACTGGGATCGAAGCCATGAGCATCGCCCGCATCCACGTCCAGCACCAGCGGTGGGTCACCGGTCTGGGCGGGGTCTCCGGCATGGCCCTGGGAGGGCTCATGGGCAAGCTCATGGGCGTACTGGCTAGCCCATGACATACAACAGCACAGCCTCAAGGGCTCGCTCCATCATCGATGTCGGCCGCCCCCCAAACTAAAGGAGCGAGCGACGTCCGCCGAGCAAGAGGACTGTCCCGACCATGCCGGCGGCGAGCCCCAGCCCCAACCACAGCCCCAACGGTAGCGCCACCGAATGGAAGGTTAAGAAGGTCAGCGACACTGGGGTCGCATTCTGCACAGACAGCACCGCCATCATCACAGCCACACTCGCCGGAATTAGGACAAGCCCGAGTCGAATCATGGGTCTAACACTGCTCCAAACAGTACGGCACAACTTCTGTCACTTGGCTTGAGCCTCCGAGTATGGCTATCACTCAAGCACAGAGCACTCCGTGACCACAACCCGGCTCCACATTTTCACAGGTTGCTATGGCACCCACCACTTTGCCTAGAACATCTTTGGAATCCAAGTGCCCAGTATGGTTGCCACCCGATGATCGGCCAAGTGGCCCGCAACCGCCCCAAACGTTTGTGGCGGTTGCTATAAAGCGGACACGGTTACTGAGTCACTGTAGCAGCCACCCGAAGCGTTCAGCCCTTCAGCATCGATCAGGTGGCTCGCAGTAGTGGTATGCCTAGCAGCGCCCAACCCTTAGGAGAGTTCTGCCGCTGACAGACCTGGGAAGCCGCCGTTGGCGCCAAACTCGTTAAAAGAGCCTTGATTACAGCAGCCATACACAGCGAAACCCCGACAAAATAGCCGGGGTCGCCTGCTCCAATACAGAGCTTTTTCAATATGAAGTACCTATAAAAGGTGGGTTTCTGTATAACGCCCTTAACGAGCTGATACTAAATTAGCCGGTCCCCTCAGCTCCTGTCCGTAAATCCCACTTAAAGCATTGTTAAGAAGTGCTGAAGGGCTCCCGTGGTTCTACGACATTCAGCGGAGAAAAACGTATTGAAGTCCAGACATAGCCTACATTCTCAGCAATATTGCGGATTTCCCTGCAACGCTCAATCGCCTTCAAGGGAACACTCCAAGGGACCGAGACCTTGAGTCACTTCTAGATAGATATGCTCTAGCTTTACCGGGCTGCGAGTAATGGAATCCACGGGAACGGTATCAAAACAGTCCACCAGTTCCTTGAGAGAGAGGGGTTGAGGCACCCAAAATGCTAGTTCGCTATCATAGCGGCGAGGCGTGAATCCATGCTGCTGACCGAGCACCACAGCCGTATCTTCATCTGACGTCTTTAGGGTGACCACTTCACAGGCTGGAATACGGCCCTGTAACTCGGTCAGACTACCTTCTGCCAACAGTTGCCCCTGTTTGATAAAGCCAATGCGATCGCATAACCGTTCCGCCTCATCCAACAGGTGCGTTGTCAGCAGCACAGTCACGCCTTCTTGTTTAAGGGTCCGAATCAGGGACCAGACCTCGTAGCGCGCTTCAATGTCTAAGCCGGTACTCGGTTCATCTAAAACCACCAACTTAGGCTGATGGACAATTGCTACCGCAAGGCTCAACCGACGTTGCATTCCACCACTAAGCTGGCTTACTGGCGTCACTGCCCGATCGGTCAAATTAACCGCAGCGAGACAGGTAGCAATGCGGCGAGACCTGACCGCTCGACTCAGTCCGTAAATCTTGCCAAAGAACGCCAAGTTTTCCTCACAGGTCAAACTCTGGTATAGCAGATTTTGCTGTGGCATCACGCCCAAAAGCGGTTTTGTCATCGCTGAGGCCAACTGTCCCCCAACGGCTACCGTACCGCTATCGGGTTCTAGCAACCCACTGAGCACGTTAATGGTCGTGGTCTTGCCGGCTCCGTTGGGGCCCAATAGGCCATAGATTTCGCCCGGCTTTAAGGTCAAGTTGAGATTCTTCAGCGCCTGGTAGGCACCATAGCGCTTGGAAAGGTCTTTGATTTCTAGCATAGGGAGATTTCTAGCGCAGGGAACCCTTTCAGACTGACGCCTGCTATCGGTTTGGCCACGCTGAATCTAGCCCAATGTCTAGACATAACGGCTGGATATTGCAGCGTAATATTGTCGCCAAATGGCAAGCTATCGCCATCCATGATGGTGCAGATTGTCGACGAACTCAGCGCAATCGCATTCTGAAACAAGCCGATCAGTGCCAGTATGACGTTGGTCGGTAGGTTTATATATAGCACTCGCCACTTTGCTGAGGACATCTTTGGCCCCCAAGTACCCAGTATTGGAGCCCAGTGGCCCGCAACCCTGCACAAATGTATGTGGCGGTTGCCATAGCAGTCGCAGGGTTGGTCAACATATTCGACTGCGTCGAAGAGCTCCAGGCCTAAGGACCTTCAGCACCAGGCCATGTCCCTAGAACTCGACGAACGCAATAGCACAAGGACATGGTGCTTGATCAGGGTGCTTAATCCGCCTAGTATTGCTAGCCTGCCAGCGCAAAACACCGCAGGGCTAGTCCCACCTGCGTCTCGGCAGCCCCTTCATGTGGGTTGCTATCTGACGCCAATTTGTTGTGAACAGCTATAGTCATGCCCACACCTACCCCTGAAGAAACCGCCGTTGAACAGGCTAACGCAGCCTTCTATCGCGCCTTTGAGAAAAAAGATCTCACCGCCCTGACCGACATCTGCTCCCAAAGCATTGACAGTCTTTGCATTCATCCAGGCCGTACAGCGCTCAAAGGGTGGCCTGCCATCTCAGCATCCTGGCAAAAAATTTTTCAGGCCACCCAGTACCTAGAAATTGATACGGACATTCAGTCGATCCAGGTCACCGGCGACCTGGCCTACGTTGTCCTCATTGAGAACGTCCGCCAAGTCAGCGGTCGCCGTCAGGCCAAAGCCCGCTCAATGGCAACCAATATTTTTGAACGGATGGGTGGACACTGGTATCTGGTTCATCACCACGGTAGTCCCCTCGCCCAATAACGATGAGCCGTGCTGATAGCGTTCTCGACTGGCGGGCCATCGGCTATGGCAACCGCCACACACGTTTGTGCGCGGTTGCGGGCCACTGGGCGACCATACCCAGGGTTTCACAGCCAGAACTGCCCTAAGCCCTTGGCCCAACACGGTGCGCTGGGTTAACCCTGGAAGAAAATACGCCTATTGGG
>JBCBOC010000781.1:0-2114 GCA_039821475.1 Cyanobacteria bacterium J06632_22
TCTAAGAAAATGGCCCAATAGGCGTATTTTCTTCCAGGGTTAACCCAGCGCACCGTGTTGGGCCAAGCGCTTAGGACAGTTCTGGCGCTCAAGTGCCTAGGACTGGAGCCAAGTGGCACGCCGTCGCGCACAAAGCTTCTTAATTGGAATCGCTTAATTGGGGCCTCTGGATTGAAGCGGGTGAGCAACGACAGGAGACTCGGCACCCACATCCGGCACTTTTTACCAGAAGCACCTACAGCACAGTCGCAAGCGAACTAGCGCCGACTATCCCGGTCATTGGAAGGTACGACAGCGTTAATAACGGTATAAAAATCTGTCAAACATGGAGGACAGGAATAATGATTGCCGACTCTGCAGTGGCCGCTCAGCAAGCTTATCTCGGATTTAACAACGCTCACAGTGGGAACATGCCCGTCGAGTTAACGGCGAATCCATCCCCTGACGAAGTAGACGTGGTCATTCGCGCAGTCTATCGGCAGGTAATGGGCAATGCCTACGTCATGGAAAGCGAGCGACTGGTAAGCCCTGAGTCTCAACTCCGACAGGGCAATATCAGCGTGCGTGAGTTTGTCCGCCAGGTTGCTCAATCTGAGCTGTATCGTAGTCGCTTTGTTGACAACTGCTATCGGTATCGTTCGATTGAACTCAATTTCAAACATTTACTCGGTCGCGCACCCCAAAGTTTTGATGAAATGAAGGCACATAGCCAAGTGCTGGACAGCCAGGGGTTCAGGGCTGATATCGATAGCTACATTGACAGTGACGAATACCAGGATGCCTTTGGAGAATTTATCGTGCCCTTCTATCGGGGGCATCAGACGCAGGCCGGTCAGACGATGCTGGGATATACCAACTTGCTGCAACTGCTTCGCAGTGACTCTAGCAGTGATAAGGCCTTGAGCGCAGATAATGCGCCGCAATTAACCAAGGCTGTGATTCGAGGATTGCCCTACGGGAAAGATAAGATCGTTGATGTCCAAAGTCTGATTGCAGACGCATTGCGTCCCAAAGCACTGCGTTCGGTCTATCAGCGACAGCCCGATCGCCCCAGCCAGGTCGAGCCAGAAACCAGCCTAGAAGCTCAGTTAACGGAACAAACCGCCACCATTGCTCAGCTACGCCAACAGTTAGCGGATTTACGCCCATTTTTGTCGATCGGGGAGTCGATGACCCGTGGGTTTGTCGTCATTGCCCCTGAAAACACCGCCAACCGGCCCCAGCGCGTTGATGAAACATCCCCGTTACAGCGTCAATTCAACGAGCAGGCGACCTTAATCGAGAAACTTCAGCAAGAAATTACCGCAGCTCGTCCCCTAGCTGCGATCGCAAACGCTAAACTCAATAAATGGCGGCAACGCTATTTCCGATAGAACATCAAACAAATACTAAGCTCACCCACACGGGTCATGACCCGCCGCATCTCCCTGTATTGCGACGGGTCATTATTGTTGAGGTAGCCTTCGCCCTTTAAAGTTAGGACATTGCGTCTTAGGACATTGCGTCTTAGGGCATTGCGTCAGGCGCTCCGGCGGGGCGCACACGAAAGGGCGCTAAAAGACTAGGCTGCCTTGTCCAGACAGGTTTGACGACGGCTATAGCTTGGGTCACCTTAGCTTGGGTCACCTTGATTTAAGCTATCGAAGACAGCGGCCTCACAACCCTAGAGCATCCCCTTCCCCACCCAACTTTTGTTCCGGTTGACATCCTTCACGGGTTATCTAAACTTGCCGACGTCCCTCCACCACCCCCCTTGCCAAAACGATATGTTGCCGCCCGAAGCACAGAAGAAGATGAAGGCCTGGGTCCGTAGCCGGCACCTCATCTGCTCGGGCAACTTTTTTATATTCGAAACGGTTGAATATTCTACGGTAGAAAAATTTCAAACCTGCGTGAAGGTCCTGGGCGGCACTCTGATTGCGGTGGAGCCCCTCAAAAAAATTTGGATCGGCAACCATCGTCGGGTCGTCCTGTACCAGGCAAAGGCCAGCCTACATACTCCTCACCACGACCTCAAACAGTACTGGATTAAATATGGTGGCTTTCATACCCGGTTTGATGAACGCGTGTGACGAACGCACTTAACATCGGAGCTGCGCCACACTAGAGCTGCA
>JBCBOC010000584.1:0-3295 GCA_039821475.1 Cyanobacteria bacterium J06632_22
ATCGGGCAATGAGCGGGGCCAAGCTTTTCAGCTCAGGCTGTAGGCTCAGATTCGTGACAAAGCCGGTCCCACAAATCAGGGCATCGTGCTCTAAGGTCAAATCGCCGTATTGCCCGATGGCAGGATCGATTTACCCCGCCCCCAGGAGATGAACATGCGGAATTAGCCCAATATCCCTATTTAGGTAAACATTTAGAATTTCTTCCTAAGTCTTCGGCACATGACTACTTAAACCGTTGTTATTATCTATCCTCGGGAGCAGCACTCCTAAGCGGATTTCGTGCAAATTTAACCGGATTGCAGTTTGCATTATCTCGGGTTGCCTACGATATTGGACGGCAACTGTTTCTGGAACATCAAGACGAAATCTGGACAGCCTTTAGCACCTATAACAAGACAGAGTTTTAATAAGACGTTAGCGCTGACACCAGCGTCACCTCGCTACGTCTGGCCATCGCTACCGATAGACATCCCCAAGCCCATGGTTTCTCATCCTGCTTCCCTTGCCCCTCTGCCAACGCTCACAGCGCTCCGCATCAATAAAGATCGCTTGCTCCAGCGCCTGGATCAGCTCGCGCAAATTGGCCAGATCGACCATGGCGGCGTTTGTCGTCTGGCCCTCACCAACGAGGACAAAGCCGGTCGAGATCGAGTAGTCCGCTGGATGCAAGAACTCGATCTCACAATCACCATTGACCAAATTGGCAATGTTGTTGCTACCCGTCCCGGTCGGGAACCTGGCCCCCCCGTCATGACGGGCTCCCACATTGACACGGTAGCCACTGGCGGCCGCTATGACGGCAACCTAGGGGTCCTAGCAGGCTTAGAGATTATCGCCACCCTAAATGACAACAACATCCAAACACGCTATCCCCTAGCGGTTGCCTTTTTCACCAATGAAGAAGGCGCTCGGTTTCATCCCGATATGATGGGTAGCTGGGTCTTCAGCGGAGATTATCCCGTAGACAAGGCCCTGGCCTCGGTGGGCATTGACGGCACCACCGTCGGTGAAAACCTGGAGCGCATTGGTTATGCGGGTCCGGTCCCCTGCGGGAGCCAGCCGGTCAAAGCCTTTATGGAGCTGCACATTGAACAGGGCCCCGTACTAGAGCTGGAGGGCATCCAAATTGGTGCCGTGACGGGCGTACAAGGCATGTCATGGAAGGAGTACACGGTGAAAGGCGTGTCGAACCATGCCGGGACGACACCAATGCATTTACGCCATGATGCTGGATATGGCGCAAGTGCGATCGCAACTGCGGCCCGTAACCTGGCCCTAGAAATGGGAGGGAACCAAGTCGCGACGGTCGGCTCTATTCAGCTCAAGCCTGGACTGGTCAATGTCATCGCCAAGGAAGCGCGCCTCACGGTGGACCTACGCAACACCGACGAGGCGCGCCTACAGCAAGCTGAAGCGGCAATGACGGCTCACATTGATGCCATTGCCAAAGCCGAAGGTCTAGAGATTACCAGTCGCACCCTAGCCCGCTTTAAACCTGTGGCGTTTGCCCCTAACATGATTGACCGGGTGACACAAACCACCCAAGCGTTAGGGTTCTCCGTTAAATCGATGCCCAGTGGCGCCGGGCATGATGCGGGACTCATAGCACCCATGGCACCGACTGGGATGATCTTTGTTCCCAGCGTCAATGGCATTAGCCATAACGTTGCAGAATATACTAGCCCAGAAGATCTAGAGAACGGGGCCAATGTGTTGTTACAGGTCTTGCTACAGCTAGCGAACGAACCTTAGTCTCAAAGACGGCTAGACCCATAAAACGGCTTAAACACTCAACGCTATCCCATGCAGGACGTACCGCCCAAAGACTATCACCAGCCAATCCCCCACGATCAGAGCGACCGGTCCCGTCTGCCGTTTGTAGAGCAGGAGGTTGCCTTTTTTGAAAAGCAAATTACCTCGCTTCACAATCTAATGCGCGGCAAAAATCAGTTGCCCAGTTTTGATGCCGTTCGCCGTGCCGCGGAGGAAGTTGATGGACGGTTTACAGCTCGAAATCTGCCGCCTAACCTACCGGATTCTCTCCAGCATCGACTGCCTGAATATGGAAAGCGTCGCATTCTGGCAGTCGAGACTGTGCTGTGTGAATTAGGGTATCTGTCGCGGCAGGAGCTAGACCAGGGATTTGACACCGTGAGCCACCTCGGTGACTCAGCCCAGCTATTATCTAACCCGGCATTCCCGAACGTCTCCTACACACCTGAGATCGATAAAGAGACCTATGCAACGCCCCAGTACCATGTCGGAGACAGCGTCCAGGTCACTACTGAACTCAAGCCAGGACACATCAGAACGCCCGTTTATCTCCTCGGCAAAAAAGGAAAAATTATTAACTGTCAAGGTCATTTCCTCAGCCCCGAAGACCTGGCTCACTTTAAACCCCAAGTCACCCAATTACCACTTTACTTAGTTGAATTTACCTTGGCTGAGGTTTGGCAAACAGCCTGCCCTCCACAAAGTGCCGAGGATAAGATCAGGGCTGAAATTTATGAACCCTGGCTATCGTTAGCCCAGAGCGATTCTCCATAAGCAAGGCCCCCAAGAAAGTCTCATGTCTAATCCTCAACCACCAAATCAGGACGCCACTCAACAGAGCACCACAGCCGCCCATCACCATGCCCCAGTTAATGGTGACGAGGCCTACTGGCAGCAGCGGACAAGGGTCATCCAAAAACTTCTAGAAGAGAAAGGTGTCTTTACAGCCGCTGAAGTCAGACAAGAAATTGAGCGAGAAGATTCTGTTACCCCTATGTTGGGAGCCCGTTTAGTGGCTCGTGCCTGGGTAGATACAGCCTTCAAACATCGCCTCTTAGCTGACGGCAAATTAGCCTGTCAAGAGATAGGGATTGATACGGTGGAAATCAACCGACTAGAAGTGGTCGAGAATACAGCATCTGTCCACCATGTTGTTGTTTGCACATTATGTTCGTGCTACCCCAGAGCCATTTTGGGCTACCATCCCCCGTCTTGGTATAAAAGTACCGCCTATCGCAATCGCGTTGTGGTCGATCCGCGAGGGGTCTTAGCCGAAGAATTTGGCACCGTCATTCCTGCAGAAGTCGAGATTAGGGTGATGGACAGTACCGCAGATACCCGATATCTGGTCATCCCTCGCAGACCTGAAAACAGTCAAGATCTAAGCGAAGCAGAATTAATCTCTCTGATCAATCGTGACAGCATGATCGGTGTTTCCTTTGCAAAACATCCATAAACCACGTCCAGAACTGGAGTTTTCCCTAAGGAAAAATTATGGATTCTCAGGCTATACGCGGTTTG
>JBCBOC010000222.1:0-6340 GCA_039821475.1 Cyanobacteria bacterium J06632_22
GAAACCCTGGGTATGGTCGCCAAGTGGCCCGCAACCGCGCACAAACGTTGGTGGCGGTTGCTATAACTAGAGACTAAATCAATGTCTGCTCCGACTAATGTCTGCTCCGATGAAGTCTGATGTACTCAATATCGCCAAACCTAGATTGCTAGCAGTGTGGCTGCTATTCATAGCCTTTATTCTGCCATCCCTAATCCTGTATTTGGAGCTACTGCCCAGACCATTTTTCTTCCCGGTTTTAGGCGGATTCCCGTTATTGGTAATGGTGTTTTACACGCTACGTTACCGGGTTCCACTACGCCAGCTAGGGCTAGCACTAAATGGGTCGTCAATTCGAGCCAGTTTGCTGCCGACGCTGTTGGTGCTGCTACTCGGTGGATTGAGCCTAGCGGTGCTGCCCTGGCTTATGGGGCAGCCACGAGTGCTGTATTTGGACTGGGCTTATTATGGCGGGTATTTGGGTATGGCTATCTTTCAAGAGGTGATCTGGCGAGGGTTGGCGATGCTCTTGTTGGAGAAAGTACTTGGCCCTCGCAAACCTGCGATTCTCTTTTGGTCAGCCAGCCTCTTTGCCTTTTCTCACATTTATTTCCGCAGTTTTTTCATTGTGATAGGCACAGGTCTTTTAGGTTGGCTGTGGGGTGCTCACTATTGGCGATACAAGAGCATTTCTGGCCCTGCGCTGTCCCACTACCTTGTGGGTTGTGGATTTATCGCGTTGAACTACATGGGTGGCCATCAAGTTTGGCGATTAATTTAGCGATCAGCTAATCTAAAGGCGACTGTCAGTAGAGTGAGCTAGCTTTCCCAAAATGTAAGTCGCTGCCACGGCCCGGTCGTCCCCTAGCATCATCAGTGCAAAGGTCTGGTCAGCCAATTCTTGAAGGTTAGTCGGCAGATCACTGCTATTTCGTAGCTTCAGCAACGGCGTCGGCTGACGATTAAGCACAACAAAGTCAGCGTCTTTGCCAGGGCCAAAGTTACCTAGGCTGTCGGAAAGATGAAGCGCCTGAGCGCCACCAAGCGTTGCAAGGAACAGGGCCTGGAAAGAAGAAAGGTTGTTCTGCCGAAGCTGGGCAACTTTGTAGGCCTCACTCAGGGTTTGCAAAAGGGAGAAGCCCGTGCCGCCTCCCACATCGGTGGCAATGCCAACAGGAATGTTGTTCTCTTTGGCCTTGACCAGGTTGAACAGGCCACTGCCGAGAAAGAGATTAGACGTGGGGCAATGGGCAATGGTACTACCCTGCTCAGCCAAGCGATTAAACTCTTCCTCTGTCAACTGCACACCATGGGCAAACACCGAACGGTTGGTCACAAGACCGGCCTGTTCGTACACGTCCAAATATCCCGCACAGTCCGGAAACAGTTCTTGGACCCAGGCCACCTCATTCTCGTTTTCAGACAGGTGCGTATGCAGGTATACCCCAGGAAACTCCTGTAACAGCCGCCCTGCATAGGCCAACTGCTGAGGGGTGGAGGTAGGGGCGAAGCGGGGCGTCACAGCATAGCTCAACCGGCCTCGCCCGTGCCATTTCTCGATCAGCGCTTTCGTCTGCTGATAAGAACTTTCCGCCGTATCGCGCACCGATTCCGGGGCATTGCGGTCCATCATCACCTTGCCTGCAATCATGCGCAGACCACGCTGTTCAGACGCCTCAAGAAAGGCGTCTACCGACTCAGGATGAACTGTCGCAAGGACCAACGCCGTGGTGGTGCCATTGCGTAACAGCTCATCTAGAAAAATATGAGCGATCTTGCTGGCGTAATCCTTGTCAGCGAACTTGCTTTCCACCGGAAAGGTGTACTGTTCCAGCCAAGTCAGCAACTGCTCCCCATAGGCCGCGATCATCTCGGTTTGGGGATAGTGAATATGGGTGTCGATAAACCCCGGTACAATGAGTCGGTCTCGATAATCGGTAATCGGCAACTCACCATAGGCCCCTTGAAGCGACCCATAGGTACCAAAAGCCTGAATTTTGCCATCTACCACAACCAACAAACCGTCGCGCAGATAGCGAACGCAATCGTCCTCTGGCTGGTGAAACGGATCAGCAACAAAGTCTAAGAACGCCCCACGAAAGGCGACTGGCTCATCGGAGGACAGCGGTGCTGAGGTCATCTACTCGTCGTCCCCAGCCGTACCGGGAATAGTGGAATCGCTGGGTGTGGTAGCGCCAGACAAACCGGGTGTGGTAACACCAGGCGTGGTAACACCGGGCGTCGTGGTGCCGCCTGGCACAGTGGAAGCCCCTGGTATTGTCGGCAGCCCGGGCTGCGTCAGCCCAGGGTTGAGCGGATCTGTCCCTCCTGGCAAAGGCTGCAGCGGATCAAGGGATGGGCTAAGGGGATCCGTTGGGTTGAGCGGATCGAGCCCCGGAAGCTGTCCATCTTCTAGCCCTGTATCGGCTTTGGGCAGGGTTGCTAACGCCACCCGATCTCCGCCGACTTCGCGCAGCAGGTCTAAGACGCCGACGACATCTTCGTAGCGAGCATCGCGAGCCGCGTACAACACAATCAAACCATTAGGATAAATCTGACGATGCTGTCGCAGGACGTCTTCTACAACATTCAACGGGACTGGACTCTGGTCAATGTAGGTGGTGCCGGTGGCATCTACGCTGACATAAATTCTCTCTCGCTCATCCGTCTGGGCCGGCAACGGCGCACTCGTGTCCGCACCCGGCAGGTCTAGGCTAATCGCCTGCTGCCGGGTCAGGCTAACTGCAGCCAGAATAAAGAAGGTCAGAATACAAAAGATGACATCAATGAGCGGGATAATTTCAATCCGCACCTCTTCATTCGGATTATCCAGATCAAGTTTCATAGCGGCTCCTAAAACTCATTGACTTCGCGTGGGGGCCGCGAATCCGGCGGAGAATCTGACTCGTTATTGTTGTCAGTTTTATAGTCGGTACTAGTTTCAGTGTTATTGTCAGCGGCCTTGGCAGGCAAGAAATCGGGCTTAACCTCAGGCCGCAACTGTACGCTACTGCCCAACATACTGGGCTGGCCTTTGCTGATGGCCCAGGCTTGCCGGTACAGCAGCTCTAACTCACTGCCCGCCTGGCGAAATACCTTGGCTTGGCCAAACACGAATCCCTGAAACAGGCGATAAAACGCCAAACTCAAAATGGCCACCACCAGGCCAAAGGCGGTACTAATCAGCGATTGACCAATACCGAAAGCGGTATCTGACGCGGCTTCGCCCACTGCCAAATCGGTAAAGTCGATCGAGCCTAGGGCACCAATCAAACCCAGCACCGTACCCAGTAGCCCTAGCATCGGCGACAAGGCAATCACTGCTTCCAGGACCTTATCCCCACGCCGCATAGCCGCCAACTCTTCATTGGCAGCCGTCTCTAGGGCCAGACGAAACACCTCTGGGTCAGGGTCATGGAGCTTCAGAGCGGAAAAGAGAAAACGCCCCATGGGCAGTCGCCCGGCCCGTTGGGAAATGGCGGTGGCCGCAGACCACTCACGCCGTGCCGCCTCTAACACACGCCCCGACACTTCACGTTCTCGGGTAAGGATGCGTGACCAGAACCAGATCCGCTCAATGATGGTGCCCACTGCCAGGACTGACAAAAAGAGCAGCGGCCACATGGCCGGGCCACCCTGGACAAACAGATCGGTAATGTTCACAAGTTTCCTCCTAACGCGGGCCTTAAATAGTTGGATCTAATCTGTAGGTATAGAACAAGGCTGTACGATTTAACGAGGGCCATTTCGCTGTATGCCCAATAGAATAGCCATACTTCAGTGTCCTAGCGTCAACGGCGCAAGTGACATGTCAAGCATGCCGTGACCAGTTTAGAGCATTTTTGCAGGGGCAGGGTGAGGCCCAGTGAGGCTGAGAAGGCCCTACTACACCGCTATCTTTGTCTCTAACAGGTCTAGAATTTCATTGGCGGCGCGATCGCACGCTCCTGGGCCGCCTAGGGATTGCCGCATCCGCTGGTAGCCCGACAGAATGGCCTGTCGGCGTTCATCGTCCTGCAAGAGTGCCATAGCCTCAGCAGTAATACGCTCCGGCGTCGCCTCATCCTGCACCAGTTCGGGCACGATGGTCTCCATCTCTACCAGGTTAACGGGCGATAGATAGGCGGCTCCGTAGCCGATCACGTGCTTAATGAGCCAGGCTGTTGATCTACTTAGACGATATACCACCACCTGCGGCACATTCATGAGGGCAATTTCTAAATTGGCCGTACCCGATTTGGTGATCGCCAGGTCGGCAGCTGCGATCGCAATTTTATCTGGATCGGATTCAAGCAGTCGTAGCGGTAGATCATAGGCTTGAGTGATAGCAGCCACTTTGTCCATGAAATCAGGACGGGCCACCGGTAGCAAAAATGTCACATCCTCAACGCCTTGTTGTTTAAGCTGCCCGTGGATTGACACGGCAGCCTCAAGCAACAGCGGCATTAGATACTTCAGCTCCTGAGCGCGGGAAGCCGGTAGCAGGGTAACCACCGTCGCGCTGTCCGACAATCCCAGCTGCTGTCGAGCCACAGACCGCCGCTCAATATCAGGGTATTGCTCCACCAGGGGATGGCCCACAAAGCTAACATCAGCCCCTTTCTCGCGATAGTAATGGGCAGCTCCAGGAAAAATTGCCAGCAGCTTATCGGTCACGGCCAGCACCCGTGCGGTATCCTTCGGGTCAACCTCCCAAACCCACTGTTGAGGGGCAATGTAATACACCATCGGGACATTGGGAAAGTACTTGCGCACAAACCGGCCCAGCACCAAGTTAGGTTGAATATAATCCAGTAAAACCACCAAATCAGGGGGATCGGCCTTCAGGTGGCTCTGGGCCTGTCGCTGCAGACGCAGGGCCTTAAAAATGAACGGCAACGCCTCCACAATCCCAATGGAGCTGACGGCAACGGTATTGCCCAATAGCTTAATGCCAGCCGCTTCCATCCGAACCCCGCCCATGCCACTGATATTAAGCGCATAGCCTCGACGCTGGGCCTGACGTCGCAGCGCCTCAATCAACAGGGCCCCCTGTAAATCACCGGACACCTCCCCGGTGTTGATATACAGGTGGGGCGTTTTTTGAGTTGTCGCTATCGCCTGGGGTTCGGCACTCGTGGTCATAGGGGTCTAGATATAGGGGGTCTAGATAGGGCGTCAATCTGGAAGGTCTACAGAAAAAAATCAGTTTACCGCTTTGGGCAGATCAGCATTAACCGGTCAGGAGCGCCCCAGTCGCCGCCCGGGGATCGACCCGCGACGCCCGTTCTCCTGAGAGGCCAACAAAAATGAGTGTAGGTGTCGGACGTACTCGTTATTGCCAATGGAGGCCAGCTTTTCTAACGCCTCCTGAAAGGTCAACCCAGAACGGTACAGGAGGCGAAACGCTTGCTTAAGCTCCTTGTAAACCTGTCCGTCATCCAGATCGGCAATGCCCGAACGTTGCAGTCCCACCTGATTCATACCCCGCACTCGGGAGGGGTTACCTTCCACCATTGAGTAGGGCGGCACGTCTCGTTCAATTCGGCTCATCCCGCCCACCATAGAGTGACGGCCGATGTGGACAAACTGATGAATCCCCACCAGGCCACTAATTCGAGCGTTGGACTCGATATGAATATGTCCTGCCAAGGCAACGGAGTTGGCAATAATCACATTGTCCTGAATGACGCAGTTGTGAGCCACGTGGGTGTAAGCCATGAGCAGATTGCGATTGCCCAAACGGGTAATTTCGCCGAACTTTGTGGGCCGATTGATCGTCACATACTCTCGGATGACGTTGTCGTTCCCCATGGAAACCAAGCTAACGGAACCATCGTATTTGAGATCCTGGGGTTCTAGGCCAATGGCAGCGCCAGTAAAAATTCGATTTCGGGCCCCAATTTCTGTGTGGCCATCAATAACAACGTGGGCACCAATCACGCTGTCTTCACTGATGCTGACCTTTTCTCCAATGACGGCGTAGGGCCCCACCGTCACGCTAGGGTGAATTGTTGCGCCAGGATGAACAACGGCGGTGGGGTGAATTAAGGTCGGTGTAGTCATGGTGTCTCCGGCAGACATAACCCGTTTTGCTGAAACCTTGGCCACGTCCAGAGCAAGGTGGTTCCTAGAGGGAACGTGTCTAGCTGGACGCGGTCTAGCTGAGCCGCATTGCAACCGATTAATCGACCACAGAAAACATCAGCACCCCTTCACAGGCTAGTTTTCCGTCAACTTCGGCCTTGGCCTGCATTTTGCCAAATCGCTGTCGCTTAATGGTAATCAGCTCAGTGGTCATCACCAGCTGATCACCGGGAATTACAGGCTTACGAAATTTGACCTTATCGATGCCGGCAAACATGCAAAGGCCACTCACACC
>JBCBOC010000213.1:0-6433 GCA_039821475.1 Cyanobacteria bacterium J06632_22
ATCAGAGGCGAGCTTTCGCATAATTAAACGACTATCGACTAATGGGGCATTGCGGATAATTAGGTCATAGGCACCTTCAACAACGTCTAAGACTGTGTCAGATAGACGTAAGTCAAGGGGCAAGGAACAGGCGCAGAAGGACTATTACGCATGACGATGCCGGGCTCCTTTGGGCGAATGTATATCATTCCAACTTTGGCTGAATTTCATGCTCGCTATCCGCGGGTTAGCCTCGACTTACGTCTATCTGACACAGTCTTAGACGTTGTTGAAGGTGCCTATGACCTAATTATCCGCAATGCCCCATTAGTCGATAGTCGTTTAATTATGCGAAAGCTCGCCTCTGATCGACGTATCCTCGTCGCTTCTCCAGACTATCTCAAACAACATGGTGTGCCTTCAACGCCAGAGGAGTTGGCCGATCATCAATGTATCAGCCTTGCCGAAGCCACAAAATGGAAGTTTGAAAATGGTCAAACGGTGAGCGTTCCCCACTCGTTTTTAATCAATGATGGTGAAGCGCTTCGAAAAATGCTGGAGCAGGGCATGGGAATTGGCATAAAGTCTCTCTGGAATGCCAACGAAAGTTTAAAGTCGGGGGTTCTGGTCGAAGTCATGCCAGATTTCCCCCTGGTGACAGAAGTCTCGCTCTGGCTGCTATATCCCAGTCGGCGGATTATTGCTCCGAAGGTTCATGCCATGATTAACTTCCTGCTGGAGCGATTTCAACCTGTGCCACCCTGGGAGCAATTGTAGGCCTGAATGCACTTAACCTGTAATCTTGCCGGTTAGCGGAGAACTGGCACTAGCATAGGCTTTGACAGGAATTCGGCCCGATTGGTAAGCAAGGCGACCGGCCTGTGTAGCCAGGCCCATGGCATAGCCCATGTTGACGGGGTTGTTGGCTTTTGCGATCGCAGTATTAATCAACAGCGCATCGGCCCCCAATTCCATCGCCGCCGCCGCTTCGCTGGGCGTACCAATACCCGCATCCACCACAACGGGAACCGTCGCATTTTCCACGATGATTTGGATATTGGCAGCGTTGCGAATGCCCTGGCCTGACCCAATAGGAGATCCCAAAGGCATGACGGTGGCACACCCAACCTCCTGCAATCGCTTGGCCAACAGCGGATCAGCATTAACGTAGGGCAGCACCGCAAACCCTTCCTTTACCAGTTTCTCTGCTGCTTCTAACGTGCCAATGGGGTCGGGCAACAGATACTTACTGTCTGGAATCACCTCTAGTTTGACAAAGTTGTTGTCTTCCTGACCTAACAGTTTTGCCATTTCTCGCCCTAGGCGAGCTACCCGAATCGCTTCTTCGGCATTGGTGCAGCCTGCGGTGTTAGGCAACATCCAGATCTTTTGCCAATCCAGCGCTTCGGCCAAGCCCTCGTGGCCCGGGGCATTGGTCTGCACCCGACGCACAGCGACCGTAACAATCTCGCTGCCGCTAGCGGCTACCGCTTGGCGCATGGTGGCAAAATCACTATATTTGCCGGTGCCGGTCATCAAGCGAGAGTGGAACGTGCGCCCAGCGATCACCAACGCATCTTCTGGGGAACTGGTGGGCGCAACGGGGGCGGTCGCAGATTGGGAAACAGCAGCCGAGGAAATGGCGGAAGCAAATTGAGTGGGCATAGTGGGGGAAGATGACAAGTGAAAACGCTGCCAGCTAAAGGCATCTAACAGCGGGTCGGACTGATTTTGAACCTGTTGGGTAATCAGACGGGCTGTAATCGGCGCAAGCATAATGCCATTGCGATGGTGGCCCGTCGCCAGCGTTAAATTGTCACAGTGGCTAGGCCCTAACACCGGCAGTTCGTCAGGCGTGGCCGGACGAAAACCCCACCAGCACTCCTCGAGGGGAAAGTCCTGAATCTCAGGGTAGAGCTCTATGGCCCCGTTGAGCAGTTGGGCTATACCGGCAGGCGTATTTTGAGGCGCAAATCCAACAGTTTCGCTGGTGGCTCCCAAAATCACCCGGCCGTCCCGACGCGGCACGATGTAAATGCGTTCGCCGTAGAGAACATGCTTGAGTCGATTCCGCGCAGACTCAGGCTGCCGAACCGACAGCAGTTGTCCCTTAATGGGTCGCACGGGGACCGGCAGTAGTTCGCTGGACCAAGCCCCAGCAGCCAGCACATAATGACCGGCCCGCTGTTCTCCAACGGAGGTCAGTACGCTAACCACCCGCCCTTGCCGCTGCAAAAAAGCCTCAACGGTGACCCCCTCCTGCAGGTTCACACCTAGGGATTCTGCTGCAGAACGCAGCCCTTGGGTCAAGGCGCGATTATCGACTTGGCCTTCTTCAGGGTAAAAGTGGCCTCCGGTCACCTGGGAAGAAAGACCGGGCTGATAGTGCCGTAAGGTATCTGCCCCTTGCAACGCGGGGGATTTGACAGGCAGATGGGGCAACGGTTGGACGGACAGATGAGGCACTAAAACGCCACAGGGCCAAAACCCCACCGATTGGCCCGTGAGTGCTTCGAGTTTTTGAACCCACTCCGGATAAAGCGCTAGACTGCGCTGGCTGAGATCAAACAGCGGACCGCTTAGCTTTTCGGCCTGGGGAGCCAGCATACCCGCTGCTGCATGGGCAGCAGCAGCAGCAAAGCTTTGGCTAAGGACGGTAACGGTGGCCCCTTGCTGACGGAGGTCCACTGCGATCGCAAGGCCCATAATTCCGCCGCCCACAATCAGCACATCTGCCTGAGCCATAACCCCCCAAGAACCGTAAAGCGCTATTCAGTTTAGCAAAGCCTTAAGCGAGGCAGACGGCCTGTAACGCGGGTTTAATGGGTCGGTGACGAAACCGTTACCAAAGGGCCCGAACCGGTGCAGGGTTGGTCTCTTGGGTGGGCTGCGTAACAGTGGGTGCCGGATCGGGCTGAGTCGTATTGCTAGGGGTCGTTCCCGCCGTTGTAGTTTGGGCCGTCGGGGCCGTCTCCAGCGGTTGCACACGAATCTCATCGGCCTGGGCAGAAGGTTCGACAACGGTCTGGCGCTGGGGCAGCTGGCCAGCTTTCTCCATTGGCGTCAAATTGTTGAGGTCCACGGGCGTCGACGAGTTGCTTGTTGAGCGGCTATCCTGGGCCACCGCCCGATCGCTAGTCCCATCACTATTTAGACCCACCAGATCGGTTCGCCCTGAAGCAGTACCATCGACCCAACTGGCCACCCGATTGGAGGCGCTCGCGCCGTAGATCACCAGCAGCGAGATCAAACCTAAAACGCTGCCAACCACAATTTTTTCTACATTTCCCAGCGGGTTCATCGTAGACTCCTTGTCACTACTGCCGAGGATGCTGGGGGCAACTGTCCCCGGCTGTGTTCACCTAGTTCTATCTTCGCCCAATTTGCTAGAAAATCACTCAGCTGACGATAGTTTTCCCCACAGGATTACTGCACGGGGGGTGAAGTCGTTTACGAGGCGACCATGACGATAGGGTTATCCCGACCAAACTGGTGCATCGCCCTGTCCCCAAAAGCCGTCATACTTTTCTACCCGAATATCCCCCAGCACCTGAGTTTGACAGGCTAAGCGTAAATCTCGATTGGGGTTGTGGGGAGGCAAGCGCCGGCGGGTACGATCGCGCCAGTTTGCTGCAGAAACGGCAGGTTCTGCCGGAGACCGATCGACAGACCGCTCTGATAGGGGCGCAATCGCGACTGCGCAGGTGCCACAGCTGCCAATACCGCGACAGTTGATCAGCTTAGACTGACCGTTATGCAAGTCGATACCGGCATTCAGCAGCACCCGCCGCAGGTTTTCTCCAGGCGCACAGTCAATGGTTTTCCCTTGGGCCATCACCTTGGGCATGTCACAGGGGCCTCCAACACCTCTAAAGTTTTAAGACATCCAAAATAAAGCTTAGATTCTTTTCCATTGGATAAATCAACGTATCCAAATAGTAAGGGTTGATAGGGCCATCGGGATGGTCCATCCTGTAGCAGCCCTGCTCTCTCACCCTGATGACTCGAAATCACATGTCAAACCCTGCCCCAGAGACAACCCCAGAGACAACCCCTGAGACTGTCCCCGAAACTGACAATATCGGCAATCCGCAAACGCCTCCCCCAGACCAAAGCAACGCCCAGACCAATGTGTGGATATACGATACAACCCTACGGGATGGCGCACAGCGGGAGGGCCTCTCCCTGTCCCTAGACGACAAGCTAAAAATTGCCCGACGACTCGATCAGATGGGCATCCCTTTTATTGAAGGCGGCTGGCCGGGGGCCAACCCTAAGGACGTGAAATTTTTCTGGGCCTTGCAGGAAGCCCCGCTACAGCAGGCTGAAATTGTAGCCTTTTGCTCCACTCGTCGCCCCCACCGCACCGCAGCCGACGAGCCACTTCTGGCTGACGTGATCACCGCGGGCACTCGCTGGGTTACCGTGTTTGGCAAATCCTGGGACCTGCACGTTACCACCGGGCTAAAAACCAGCCTGGCGGAAAACCTGGCCATGATCACCGATACTCTGAGTTATCTACGAAGCCAGGGGCGACGCGTCATCTATGATGCCGAACACTGGTTTGACGGCTATAAGCACAATCCTGCCTATGCCATTCAAACCCTCGAAGCCGCGGTCCAGGCAGGGGCAGAATGGCTGGTCCTATGCGACACCAATGGCGGCACCCTGCCCCACGCGGTGGCCGATACGGTGGCGACCGTCAGACAATGGCTGAACACGCTCGATCACCCCGTGCCCAAAATTGGCATTCACACCCACAACGACAGTGGCACTGCCGTTGCCAATGCCCTAGCGGCCGTCCACCAGGGCGCAACTATGGTCCAGGGCACCATCAACGGGTACGGCGAGCGCTGCGGCAATGCCAACCTGTGCACCCTGTTACCCAACCTACAGATCAAGCTGGGGTATCGCTGTCTACCCCCAGAAAAATTGACCCTACTGGCCGACAGCAGCCGCTACATTAGTGAAGTCGTCAACTTAGCACCTGACGACCATGCCCCCTACGTGGGACGATCTGCCTTTGCCCACAAAGGCGGCATCCACGTCAGCGCAGTGGAGCGAAATCCCCTCACCTACGAACATCTTCCGCCCGAGCAGGTGGGCAATGCTCGTCGCATTGTGATTTCAGATCAGGCTGGGCTCAGTAACGTTTTAGCCAAAGCCCGTAGCTTCGGCATTCCCTTACAAAAAACAGACCCACAATCACGACAGTTACTGGAGCGGTTAAAGCATCTGGAACAGGAAGGCTACCAGTTTGAGGCCGCCGAGGCCAGCTTTGAGCTGCTGATGCGCCAAGCCCTCGGTCAACGGCAGAGCCTGTTTGAGGTCAAGCGATTCCAAGTACACTGCGATCGCGTCTGCGAAGGCGACAACTGCCGCAGCGAAGCCCAGGCAACCGTTAAAGTCGCCGTCAATGACGAAACCCTACTCAGCGCGGCCGAGGGCAATGGCCCCGTGGCCGCGCTAGACCGTGCCCTGCGCAAAGCCCTAGTCAGCTTTTACCCTGACATTGCCAGCTTCCACCTGACAGATTACAAAGTCCGCATCCTTAACAGTGCTGCTGGCACCGCGGCCAAAACTCGCGTCCTAGTAGAATCGAGCAATGGCACCCAACGCTGGACTACGGTAGGCGTTTCCCCAAATATCATCGAAGCGTCATATCAGGCCGTTATTGATGGACTAGAGTACGGCA
Source organism: Cyanobacteria bacterium J06632_22 (assembly GCA_039821475.1). Classification (GTDB taxonomy): domain Bacteria; phylum Cyanobacteriota; class Cyanobacteriia; order Phormidesmidales; family Phormidesmidaceae; genus CAWUKV01. Next base: position 5,675 of record JBCBOC010000213.1, read on the forward strand.
TGATGGTGGCGACCCCAGCACCCCTTTCAAAACTTCCATGCAAAACTGGACCTGGCAAGACTGGCAGGGCAGCCCCTATCTGACCTGCGACTTGATGAACCGCTGGCCCCACGGCTTCTTTACCCGTCACTTTGCCCCAGCTCGACCGCCTGAACTGGTACAGGTGTTAGCCGCTGAGGCCACCGCTTTTCGGACCCAGCAGGTCCATGGCAATGTGGTACTCGACCCCGATGCGATCGCAACGCTGAGTACCGACGACCAGTTTGCGCAAGCGGACGGCTGCTACAGCACCGCCCCTCAGCAAGCCATGTGGACTTGCACTGCCGATTGTACCCCCGCGTTGATTGGTGATGTTCGCACCGGTCATGTGGCCGCAGTCCACGCCGGTTGGCGCGGCACAGCCCAGCGCATCATCCCTGTGGCCATCGAAAAAATGCAGGCCCAGAGCAGCCGCTTGGCAGACCTGCGAGTAGCCCTAGGTCCCGCCATAGACGGAGCGGTTTACCAAGTTGGCAGCGACGTTGCCGCAGAAACAGGTCGTAGCGTCTTTGCCGACCAGTTTGACGATCACACCGCACTGCTCGACCATCTCCAAACCCTACAGCCACCCGCTGTCCTGGCCGATGATGAACCCGAACGGGTGCGACTCGATGTTCGACAGGTCAATCGCCTACAGCTCCTGCATTTGGGCGTGAATGAGGCCCACATTGCCATTGCACCCCACTGCACCTACCAGGAACCGGAACAATTCTTCTCCTA
>JBCBOC010000417.1:0-4462 GCA_039821475.1 Cyanobacteria bacterium J06632_22
AGTAAGCAGACACCACCTGGCTGCCAGGGGCCAGGGAGGTTTTCACCCAAGGTTTGACGGTCAGACCCTTTTCGCGGGCTTTGCGGGCAACCAGACCGGCCCCCACCATGACTGAGGGGTTGGAGGTGTTGGTGCAGCTGGTGATGGCAGCAATTGCGATCGCACCATCTTCTAGGTCATAGCCTGCATCCGTGGCAACCGTCCGCTTCTGCTCGTAGGGTAGATCGCTAAAGGTGGGAAAGTCTGAGGTCTTAAACTGCTGTGCTAGGGCCGACAGCAACACCCGGTCTTGGGGCCGTTTAGGTCCCGCCAGGGACGGTTCTACCGTGGATAGATCTAGGCTTAACGTGTCAGTAAAGGTGGGCGCTTGGCTATCGTCGCGCCAGAGCCCTTGAGCCTTGGCATAGGCTTCTACCAGCGCCACCCGGTCTTCGTCGCGGCCCGAGAACCGTAAGTAGTTAATCGTCTCGTCATCAATCGGGAAGAAGCCACAGGTCGCTCCATACTCGGGAGCCATGTTACTAATAGTGGCCCGATCCGCCAGGGTCAGCCCGTCTAGGCCATCGCCGTAAAATTCGACAAATTTGCCAACCACACCCTTTTGCCGCAGCATTTCTACCACGGTCAGCACCAGATCCGTTGCCGTTGCGCCCTCCGGCAGCTTGCCGATGAGCTTAAAGCCCACCACTTCTGGAATCAGCATCGAAATCGGCTGACCCAGCATGGCCGCCTCGGCCTCAATGCCGCCCACCCCCCAGCCCAACACCGAAAGGCCGTTGATCATGGTGGTATGGCTATCGGTGCCCACCAGGGTGTCTGGGTAGGCCACCGTTTCGCCATTTTCGTCGCGGGTCCACACCGTCTGGGCCAGGTACTCTAGATTCACCTGGTGGCAAATGCCCGTGCCGGGCGGCACCACACGGAAATTATCGAAGGCCTGCTGCCCCCAGCGCAGAAAGGCATAGCGCTCGTTGTTGCGCTGAAATTCACGGGTGACATTCGTGCCAAAGGCATCCTGACTGCCAAAAGAATCGACCATAACCGAGTGGTCAATCACCAGGTCGACCGGCGATAGCGGGTTAATTTTGTCTGGATCGCCCCCTAAGGACACCATGGCATCGCGCATAGCCGCCAAGTCGACCACCGCAGGAACGCCGGTAAAATCCTGCATGAGCACGCGGGCCGGTCGATAGGCAATTTCTCGATCTGAGGTTTGAGCCTTCAGCCAGTCGGCCACGGCTTGGGCATCCGCTGCCTTCACCGTGCGACCATCCTCGTGGCGTAGCATGTTCTCTAAAATGACCTTCAGGCTGTAAGGCAGACGACTCACGTCGCCCAGCGTCTCAGCGGCGTCAGGCAAGCTGTAATACGTATAGGTTTTGCCGTTGACATCTAGCGTTTTCTTGGAGTTAAAACTATTGGTCACAGCAGCCTCAAACGTATAGATAACAGTGGTTTCCCGAAGCAGACAGCAAAGGTCCAGGATTACGATTGTAAAGCAAAATTGTGAATCTAACGGCCAACACACATGTGGGATTCTTGAAAAAAATAGGCTGGCGTAGCCAACGCTACACCAGCCCTAGATGGCGAAATTCAACCGGATCAGTGGCGCGGAGTCCCTACCTCATGAGCGCAGCGGCCCAACCGAGCGCAGCGACCTCACCGCCACACCGCCTAAGCCGCCTTCTGATGCACGGCAAAGTGCTGGGTCGGCGCCGGGAAGTTGGCCTGGCCAAAGGCATCGCTAATCGCCTTATTGGTGTCAAAGTACACCTGCCAGTAATGCGCGTTATTGCAAAAGGGACGAACCGACAGGACCGGACCCATGGGGTTGAATTCGAGGATGTCGATTTCGGGGGCGGGATCGGTCTCGACGTTAGGGATCTGGGCCAGACGGTCGCGCAGCAGGGCAATGGCCTGCTCGGGACTGACCGTGTTGTCCAACTGAGCCAGCAGGTCAACCCGACGGAAGGGGTTGGTGGAGAAGTTTTGAATCGTGTCTGAGAAAATGGTGTTATTGCCGACAATAGTCAATACGTTGTCGAGGGTATTGATTTTCGTAACAAAGAGTCCCACCTCTTCAACAGTACCGGTGACGCCACCGGCAGTGATAAAGTCACCCACCTTGAAGGGCTTGAGAATAACCAGGAAGGCGCCAGCCGCAAAGTGGGCCAACAAACCGCTCCAGGCGGCACCAATCGCAACACCGCCAGCCGCCAGCAGTGCGGCAAAAGAGGTGGTTTCAATGCCAAAGAAGCCCAGCAGAGCCACGACCAAGACGATGTTCAAAAGAACACCCAAGGTCGATTTGACATAGACCAACAGCGTCGGCTCAATGTCGCTACGCTTCATGGCATTGGTCAGCAGCTTCATGGCAAAGCCAATTAGCCAGCGACCCACAATCCAAAAAATAATTGCACCAACGACCTTGAGGCCCAAGGCCACAATGATATCGATGGCATTCTGTCCAATCGAGGCAAAATCCATAGCACACTCCCTTAGTTCATTTAGTGTGGATGCTTCTGGTTTATCAGATGGGGGAAGATAAATTGCGGTTCATCATCCCTCGCCAATCAGCGGCAAGCTCGACAGGAGAAAGCACTGAAGAACGTATGACGTACTGATGAGCGAAAATTAGGCTTCCCCAAAGCTAAAGATTTTGGATGCTATTTTTAACAGTCTCGTTAAGAAAATCATGGATCTGGCTGAGGCGGCTCGTAGTATTGGCGGTCCTTGGACTCTGGGCAACGGGGTGCGCTGCACCGGTACCGTTTGATGGTGTAGAGCTGACCCTATGGCAGGGCATTGGCCCGCCGGAAAATCGGCAGGTCTTTCAGTCACTGGTGCAGCAGTTTAACGACACGCACCCGGGCATCCAAGTCAATTCCCGCTACGTGGGGCAGCCCGACCAGCAGATTCCTAAAATTTTGACAGCGGTGGTAGGCAATGTAGCCCCGGACCTGCTGTGGTATGTGCCCACACTCACCGGACAACTGGTGGAGCTGAACGCCCTGCAACCGCTGGACGATTGGTGGAGACAGTCCCCCTATGCCCAGGATTTAGACCCGGCCCTACTCGGCACCATGCAGTTTGAAGAGCACCTATGGTCTGTGCCGTTTGCCACCAATAATGCCGCCCTGTTCTATCGGCCCAGCCTGTTCCAGGCGGCGGGGATAGCCCCTCTGCCGCACACCTGGGCAGATCTGAGGGAGGCCGCCCTGCGGCTGACGCAGGACACCAACGGCGATGGCCGTCCGGACCAGCACGGGCTGCTGCTGTCCTTTGGAAAAGGCGAATGGACGGTATTTTGCTGGCTCCCGTTGGTTTACAGTGCGGGCGGCCATCTCGCCGAGGCAGGCCAGCCAGATTTGGCCAACGGCGGTGCGATCGCAGCCCTAGACTATGCCCAAACATTGCTGCCCTACGCCCGGCTCTCCGCCCCAGAGCAGGGCTACGACATCACGCCCCTACTCAAAGGCCAAGTGGCCATGCAGGTTACCGGCCCCTGGGTGCTGCCTGAACTGGACGCCGCTGGCATTGATTATGGCGTGCTACCGTTTCCAGCGTGGGATGTGGCCCATCCCCCCACGGCCGTTCTCGGCGGTGAAAACCTTTTCTTTCTCCGCGGTCCGGGCAAAGCCGCTGACCCCAGCGAGGCCACCGGCCAATCCCTCACCAAAACTCAGGCCGCTTACCAATTCCTGGACTACATCCTTAGCCCTGATTTTCAGCTGCCCTGGGCGATTCAAACCGGCTACCTACCGGCCACCCAAAGCGTACGACAGCAGCCCACCTATCAGGCATTTCTGGCGCAGCATCCTGAGCTTCAGATCTTTCTGAATCAAATGACACAGGCCAAGGCCAGGCCCGTTTTACCCAAATACAATCAGCTCTCCCAAAGCTTTGGCTATGCCCTTGAAGCAACGCTGCTGGGGCAATCCGCCCCAGCGGCCCTCACCGAAGCCCAGCAAAAGATGGAAAAAACCAACATCCCAAACCATCACCGAAAAAATCAGCCGCTCCACGGGCAATGAGCCGGTCTCCAGCGACGTTAATCTTTCGCCTATTTTGGGGTTAAATAGCGGCTATGCAACCTGTCCAACCCCCTGACCCGACATCGCCAGAGCGCTCGACTCGTCCTCCCGCCGAGCGCCCCGCCGAGCGCCCAGTCCTTGAGTCCATCGATCCGTTAGATCAGGCAGCGATCCCCCTGGGCGTCCCCGCCAAACTAGCCCCCGAAGTCGACAGCGATCTCCAACGGCTACGGACCCTGATCAATTTAGTGCCCGTTGTGGGAATCGTACCCTCGCTATGGACGCTGTATCAGCGTGACCCCAGCGACCCCAGCCACCAAATCGTATACAGCGCCAGCCGTACAGCAGTCGTTCTGGCCCTGAGTTGGGTGAGTGCCACTGTCCTCTTGGGGGCAGGGGCCAATTTGCCGCTGTCCCATGGAGCAACC
>JBCBOC010000050.1:0-11120 GCA_039821475.1 Cyanobacteria bacterium J06632_22
GTTGGTGTCATGATCGAGGTTGGTGTCATGATCAAGGCTGGTGTCATGATCAAGTTCGCTTGGAAGGTGTTGTTCGACCGACCCCTCCTCAGGCGCATTGGCTATTGAGGTAGCTGTTGATTGCCTAGATTGGGCCGCTGGGGCAGAAACAGATGTTGTAGCTGGGGTTTGGGAGGATGTTTGGTTAACGAGACCTTGGAGTTCTTGTCGAAATGACGTTTGTGCGGCGCTGAAATCGACCCAACTCGGTGAGCCTATCCAGGCTATTCCTAGGACGGCAAAGCTGACAACTGTAGGCATAACGACGCCAAAGCCTACTGGGGTTGTCAGCTGACGGAAAGCTTTCTGTAAGGCAGGTGGTTTGGCTGTAGTCATGGCCGTAGTTTGTGTAGATTGCACGATGATCTACGTAGTCCTACAGATAAGACGAAATCATTCCGCATGGTTGAGGTATGGCAACCCGCGAAAAGGTTGACCCGGTCCGGCGCAGACTGTGCTTAAGAGATGCCCCTCCTGGGCGGCTTAAACAAAGTGACAGAAGCGACCACTACGGCGTAGGCGACTGGGTGTCGAAGGATGTGGTGCCGTTAGTCGTTATGGCTGGAGCGGCAGCAGCGGTATACCCGAGCTGGGCGAGTTGCTCGCCAGCAACGGTTTCACAAAGCTGCTGATCTGCTTTGGATAAGGTTTGTTGCCAATCGCTAGTACGCCCCTGACGATGAGGTTTTCCTTCGCCTCGATAGCGTATCCTGCGTATATCATTGGCTTGAACAATATGCTCAATCTGGCGATGGTGCCAGCGTAGCCCAGCGAAGTCAAACAGTTGGGCGAGTTGTCCAGCGGTATCAGCCTGGAGTTGTTCGTACCGAACTGTTGAAATTCGAGCGGCTAAATCAGGCCGGGCTCGATAGGCTTCACCCATTTTTATACATTGTCGCCATTGCCGAATCGCCCCAGCGCTACCAATGCGTGCCCAAGTCTGTGTTTTTGCTAACGCGTTATACGATACGCAAACATCTCGACCATCCCGAATGACTTCAATTACCCGTGCTTCGGGAAAACGTTTCAGAATTTGTTCGACGTATCGCAGGTGCATCGGGGTCTTCTCGAGTAGACTCATCCCGGGATAGCCCTGCTGCTGGTAAAAATGATCAAGTAGGCCGGCAATTAAATTTTCAGCCTGTTTGAGTCGATCGCCGGGGCTGACCTGGGCCTGTTGGAGTAAGCCTTTAAAGGCCTCTCGACTGGCGAGGCCATGTAATCCGTAGCTGTCTGGTTTGTTAAGAATATCGTAGTTGCTGAGAATTCCTTGCCAAATATCTTGGGTGTCAAAGCTTAACAGGAGCGGTTTCGGCCCGTACCGTCTCAGAATACCTTTCCACCCTTTGAGGCGTTCCTGTAGGGGTTGTTTGGGTAAGCGGAGGAATGGTTCGTAGATGAGTCTATAGGCTTGGGTTTCGGTCGGTACGCTGACCACGTCGGGATGGCCGCCCACCAATGACTTGACCCATGATGTTCCGGAGCGGGGGCAACCGACCACAAATAGCTTAGGGTAAGTCTCACCCGAAATAGCCTGTATAGAATGCTTACTCATACTGTGGCTGGTATTGAGGCATAACAGGGGTGTCCAACGGTGGTGCGGTTAGAACGGTGGCTGACGTGTTTTGGCTAATGTGGCAGCGTTGGTTGAGGTCGGGGGCTGCTGCTCGCAACAATCTGTCTTGATTGAATAATCGGGGGAGTGCTGAGCCGGGGTATTGGGGGCGAGATGGTGTGACCGGTGGGTATCGTGACTCGCGACAGCCGGCTAAGGCAGTGGCAAATCGTTAAAGCCTATGGACAGTATAAGCAGTGTGGCTCGGGTTGCTTAGATCGTTGACGTAACTAGCTATAGAGAAGCCTAACTCTAGAGAAGCGCTGATAGTCAAATATGCCCGCCAAATATGCCCGCCAAATATGCTCGCGCTTGCACCTAACCGTAACCGGATCACCGCTGCTGCTGGCAAAAAGCCTATCCTCACTACGGTAACCTGCGATGTCAGCCGCGTCACGTCCTGGTCTATAGAGCGGCCCATATCCTTGAGGGAAGAATACCCAGTGGCTGGCGGGCAGCTTCTGGCTAAAGCGTGTTAGAGCGGTGGTGATGGCGATCTCAACGATCGCTACGGGGCAGCCCTTGCAGCTGGCTCATACTATGACCTGGCGATGTCACAGTGCGAATAGGTGATGGTAAAGGGGCCGCCATGTATCCCAGTTGAGTCAGCTGTTGGCCCGCTAGGGTTGTGCAGAGCTGCTGATCTGCGGTAGACATCGCTTGCCGCCAACTCCCGACACGGCCTTGGCGCACGTACTGTCCCTCTCCTCGATAGCGAATGCGTTCAATGTCATGGGCTTGAACAATGTGTTGGAGCTGTTGGGGATGCCAATGAAGACCGGCAAAGTCAAATATGTGTGCCAACTGCTCTGTTGGATGGGCTTTAAGTTGCTCGTAGCGCACGGGCAAAATTCTGGCCGTTAGGTCAGGCTGTGACCGATGGGCTTCCCCCCATTCGATGCAGCGTCGCCACTGCCGGATCGCCCCAGCTGTACCAATTCTTGCCCAAGTCTGGGTTTTAGCCAGCGCGTTGTAGGACACGCATACATCTCGCCCATCGCGAATCACTTCAATCACGCGCGCTTCTGGAAAGCGCCTTAGCATGGGCTCAACGTAGCGTAGGTGCAGTGGGGTTTTTTCCAGTAGGGTCATGCCGGGGTAGCCCTGCTGCTCGTAAAAGTGATCTAGAAGATAGGCGATAAAGTTCTCGGCCTGATTAATCACACTATCTGAACTAGCCTGGGCGCTTTGTAACAGCGTTCTAAAAGTCTCTCGGTTGGCAAGGGCGTGGAGCCCATGGGAGGTGGGTCGATTCAGAATATCGTAGTCGCGGAGAATACCACGCCAAATGTCTTTGGCCTCGAAGCCCAGCAACAAGGGTTTAGGTCCGTATCGTCTCAAGATACCTTTCCACGCTTTGCATCGCTGCTGTAAAGACTGTTGCGACAGACTTAAAAAGGGCTCATAAATCAGACGATAGGCATGGGTTTCGATGGGGATGCTCACCACATCGGGGTGGCCTCCCACGAGCGAGGTCACCCATGAAGTGCCGGAACGGGGGCACCCGACCACAAATAATTTGGGATAAGCCGTTTTGACAGAATGAGGCATGGGGGAACTCGGGCTAGGGTAGGGGGCAATGCACAGCAGTGGGGGCTAAGAGCGGCATCGATGGGGCAGCTAATGCAGTCGGCAAAAGCAAGTCGGCAAACATGCCCGTACAGGTGGATAAGGTTCGAGATCGATACTGGTTGTGGGCGCTGCTGGCAATAATTTGTAGAGATTTGGTTAAATCTGAGGTTTGTTGTGTCAGCGTTTGCAATTCGGGGGTTGCAAGATAGTGTTGCCCCGCCCGAATACCGTCCTGGTAGGGTAAGCTACGTCGGTTGCAGATGGGCAACAGTCCATGGGCGCAGTAGGCGGCGTAAACTGTCGATTTGGCAAGGTTTTGGGGGAAGCGCTGATAGTCGAATAGGCCTGCGATCGCATCTGTCAGCAGCTGACTCAACGCTGCTGCCGGAAGGAACCCCGTCTTTACCACGTTGACCTGAGGGGGTAGCGATGACGCATCCCAGTCAACCGGTCGGCCAATGTCGTAAAGGGTGTGAATGTTCAGCTGTTGGCATACTGTCTGTAATGTTGATGTATTGGGGTGATAAATGCGACCTCGATCGCTACTGCCAAACACAATCAGAGAGCGGTTGCGATCGCGCAAGGGAGGTAGCCACTTTGGCTCACCCACTGTGGAGAAATTTGGCACACAGACAACCGGCTCTGATGTCCAGCGATTTAGCACCTGTTGAAAAGCTGTGTTGTTGGTGATCACCTGATCGGCCAGTTTGGCCAAACGGCGCGAGAGTCGACGCTGCAGCCAATTGGGACATCGAATGCCGCGATAGCGTAGGGTAGGTAGCTCGTGGAACATCACTACAATTCTGAGGCCGCGCTGTTTCAGGCGGTCTAATCCGGCGGCCAGCCAGTCCGGTGTATCCAACTTGCCCAGTAAGTAGGGATAATTACTGTAGTGCAGTAACACTGTGGAGATCCCCTGAGGGACTTGGGCGAGAAAGCCCTCCAGGGTGTGTTGTCCAAGTCGATGTACTGGAAAGCCATCCACGGCAGGTGGCGTCCGTTGGCTGGGTCTAACCACCAGAAACTCAGCGGTGATCCCTTGTGGAAGCAACTGCTGAGCCAAGCACAGCGCGTAGTCTCCAACCCCATCGACATCAGGTGTCAAACGGGGAACAATTTGTAGCACATTAAGCGGCTTAGACATGGCGTATCGAAAGAATTAGGCAGAGACGTTGAACAGCAAATCTAGAAAATTGTCTAGGAGGTTTCGGCATATTGGGCTAAATGTTGTTGAACGGCTTGTGCCAGATGCGGACCAGAGCGTTGATTAAATAAATTGCCGAAGAAACCTGGAATATTCATTAGCTCAATCTGCTGCTTGGCGACTGTTTGCCAGCCTAGGGCACGACCAAAGTACCAATCTAGGGTCTGAATCTGGGCACGAAATAGGGTGATGTGCCCTGCGTAGGGCTGAGCCAAATAAGCTGCGGCCGCAACTTCGTTTACGGCCTGGGCACGAGCGTAGCGATATTCGTAAGGGCGGGATGGAGCGGGCACCGCAGTTGGAGAAGGTTCTTTTTCTGCGATTGCACCAGCACTCCTGTTGTTCTCTTGTAGAGTGTTTCCTGGCACTTTTATAAACCGCTGCCAGATTTTGGCCGGAAGCTGGGCCAGTCGAGAACCGTCGCTATTTTTCAAGTCAATATGGTAGTAGTAGTTTTTCCGCAGCCAAAAATAGGCCTGCTGAAGCTGTAGCTGCCGCTGAGCCAAGGGCCTATCGGTGAAATCCTCTGGCCGATAGGCGTCTACTAAGATCACATCGATCACGTCTTCCCCTACGGCCTGAAGCTGCTGGGCAATCTCAAAGGCTACTGCCCCACCGAAACAGTGCCCACCCACCAGATAGGGGCCACTCGGTTGCACCATCCGTATTTCTTTAATGCAATCTGCGGCCAGAGCTTCTACGGTGTGATGCACCACATTGCTGCCGTCTAGGTCTGGTCGCTGAAGGGCGTAGAAGGGCTGATCGCTGCCAAGAAGGTGGGAAAACCTGGCCCAGGTGAGCGCGTCAGCAGAACCGCCATGGAAAAACAATGGTGGGCCTGTACCGCTTGTTTGAATGGGGACTAGGCTTTTCCACTGTAGCAACGACGTTTGTTCGCTCAGCAGTGCGGCAAACTGGCGCACGGTGGGTGCCTGGAAGAGGGCGGCCAACGGCAAGTCACAGTTCAGCTGAGTCTGCATTTGATTAAATAACTGTACGGCCAACAGCGAGTTGCCACCCAGGTCAAAAAAGCTATCGGTGACGCTTAGGGGATAAACATCGAGCATGTCGGCCCAGATTTGGGCCAGCTTTAGCTCTAGGGGATAGGCAGGCGCTGTGAAGTGCCCCTCAAGCGTGTCTCGGCTGAGATTTGGCAGCGGCGCATCGGTGCTGATGGGTGTGGTGGGTTGAGGCACCAGCGATTGAAGTGGTTGGTCCGGTTGGTTAACGATGGCACTTAATAGGGTTCTAAACTGTTTCAACAGATCAGCCATCGCCGAAGGGGCAAGCTGGTTACCCTCCAGGTGAAGTTCGATAGGGTCACCGGGCTTCACCACCAGGGTTAACCCATAGGTGCTGACGATGCCGGATTGTAGGTTCTTGACCAAGAGACTCTGGTGGGTATCGGTGGTTGGTACAGGATAGTTCTCAATTACCAACAGACTATTAAAGAGATTGCCGGCCAGGCCACTCCAAGTTTGAATTTGGGCAAGGCTGGCATGGGCATGTTGGCTGGCCTGAAGCTGTTGGGTTTGCAGGGCTTGCAGCCATTTCACAGCGACTTGTTCAAGACTAATTTTGACCCTGACAGGTAGGACATTGATGAGCAGCCCAACGATGGACTCAACCCCAGCTAAATCACCCTGACGACCGGATACGGTTGCGCCAAAAAGGATATCTTGTTGACCGCTGTACTGGTATAGACAGAGTGCCCAGATGGCCTGCATCAGGGTGTTGAGGGTGAGACGGTACGATCGCAACATCTCCGTCACAGCCTGACTCAGACTCGACTCCAAGGAGACAGACGCTCGCTCTGACGCTTTGGGCTCAGACCGGATCGGCAATAATTGCCCGTGATAACCTGCCAGTGTCGCTTGCCAGAAGGCCTTTGCTGGAGCTGGGTCTTGCTGGGTCAGCCAGCGGGTGTAGGTGTGGTAAGTGGGCGTTGGTGGGCGAACAGGTAACAGTTCTGTGGCACCCTTTTCGTAGGCTTCTAGGACCTGGTTGATCACCAATGCGGCGGACCAGCCGTCCAGCATTAGGTGATGGCAAGTCCACACCAGTTCGTAGGTGGTTTTGGTCAGGCGGATGAGCGTCAGCCGCATGATCGGCGGCTGTGACAGTGGCAGGGGGTGCGCCGCATCCACTGCGAGAAAGTCTTCTACACAGGGCTGGGCAGGGTCTCTTGCATCCAGCTCTACCCAGGGCACCGTGACTGATGGCGCCACGACCTGTAGCGGTTGCGCCAGATCTTGCCAATGCACCGATGACCGAAGGACCGGGTGTTGCGCGACAACGATTTCCCAAGCCTGCCGTAGGCGCTGGACATCTATCGCGCCCTGGATCGTGCAGCGTACGTGCAGCAGTCCGGCCTGCAGAGAGGTTTGTAGCCCGTGCCAAAGGAAAGCCTGCTGCAGAGATGTCAGGGGATAAATGGCCTCGATATCTTGCAAGCCGACTTGAGATAGGCGCTCGAGAAAATCATCCAAGGGGGCTTGTTCTAGCCCCGCCTCGGGAAAATCTGACGGGGTAAAGCCACCCTGACTGGCGGTGCAGTGATGAATCAGGGTCTTGAGATGGTGGATATATCGCTGGGCCAACCGGTTCATGGTCTCGGCGGAATGGGTTGGGCCATCGTAGGTCCAGTGCACCTGTAGGCTGTTGTCGGTGATCCAGGCGTTGACCTCGTGGGCATAGGCGCGGGCATTTTGAGGATCTCTGAGGCCGTCTATATCCAAGTCTTGGACTGGGAGCAGTGGGTTTTGGGCCCGATCGATCTGGCCTAAATAATTGAACAGAATGGCAGGCTGATGTTGCGCTAGCTGGGCTTGAATCGTAGGCGTGCCAAGATAGCGTAGTAGTCCGTAGCCGAGGCCCTTACGCGGGACTTGGCGAAGCTGTTCTTTGACGGACTTCAGTGCGTCACCAAGAGGGGTCTCTTGCAGCGATAACTGGATGGGGTAGGTGGTGGTGAACCAGCCGACGGTGCGGGAAAGGTCGATGTGGGATCCGGAGCGGGATTCGGAGTGGGCGTCAGAAGCTAGTGCGATCGCATCTCGACCATAGGATTCAACTTCGACTTGCACTTTGCCCGACGTCTGCTCGACCCACTCCAACAGTGTCTGCGCCAGGGTCAGCAGCAGCACGTCGTTGATTTGGGTGTTGTATACGGCTGGAACCTGCTGTAACAGGGCCTGGGTATCGGCAGCAGAAAGCGCTGCCGTCACCGTTGCCGCGGTGGCTTCGGTCATGGGGCTATCTGAGACGGACTGGGGTAAAGTCACCGCATCACCTCCCACCTGGGCAAGCCAGAAATCCACCTCATCAGCGAGAATGTGCTGTGGCAACAGTTCTGCCCAGGTTTTGAACGCGGTGGTTTTGGGTGGGAGGGGCTGGGCCTGGATCAGTAGCCGAGCCAAGTCGTCTAGCAGAATTTGCCAGGATACGGCGTCTACGGCTAAATGATGCACGGTGAGCAGCAGCCAAGGGGGCTGTTCTTCTCGGTGGAAATAGGCTCCGCTCATGAGTCCATTTTCGAGTTGAGTGTCAGCACAGAGGCGATGGCTATGGGCGCTTACTGCCGCCTGCTGTCCAGAGGGGGAAAGGTGGGAAAGGTCAATATGCTGGAGTGGCGGAGGATCGCTGACATCTTGTTGGAATGGGCCAGATGCGGTGAAGGTGAGACGCAGGGCATCATGGTGGGTCCAAAGGGTTGCGATCGCACCTGTAATATCCTCAACCGCGCACCCCTCTGGCAAGGTCACTAAACGCGCTTGGTGCCAGTGGTGCGGGGCTGCCATCTGCTGTTCAAAGAACCAGTGCTGAATCGGGGTGAGGGGGACTTCTCCGGTAACCAGTTCCTGAGTGGCTAAGATCTCAGGGACCTGTTCATTGGTACGCTGAGCCAATTCTGCGATGGTCGGGTACTCAAAGAGCTGATTCGGAGACAGTTCTAGACCAGCCTCCCGCGCCCGCGACACAATTTGAATACTGAGAATAGAGTCTCCACCCAGTTCAAAAAAGTTATCGTGAATGCCCAGATCGTCTAAATGTAGGACGTTTTGCCAAATTCGAGCCAGGGTCGCTTCTGTTTCCGTGCGTGGAGCCTGCCCGATAGCATTGGTGGAGAACAAGGGAACGGGCAAGGCATTGATGTCAATTTTGCCGTTGGCGTTACGGGGGAGCGTTTCTAGGGGGACAATAGCTGCCGGGACCATGTGGTTGGGCAACTGGGCTTTGAGGGAATCCTGAAGAGCATTTGAATTAAAATTTTTGACATTACCCCTATCTTCAGTGGGGATCACATAGGCCACTAGTCGTTGTTGGGCAAGGTGTTGGGCAAGGTGTTGGGAAAATTTTGGGGCACGCCGTTGGGGGCGAATTAATTTTTCTGCCAAGGACGCTCTTTGGCTGGGAGAAAGATTTCTGACGCGTTGTTGAAGGTCTTGATATTGAGTCATGACGCGTCTCCATAGGGCACAGTTTTTTGACAGCACACATCCTCTCTCGTGGGGGGCGTTTGCTGTAACAGAGATTTGACCACCTGGGCTGCATAATTCTTCTGGCTGTAGTGGTGGTAGCACGCTTGCATGCGGGCCACCTGAGTTTGATACTGTGACTCTTTCAATAAGGTCTGGATGTGATGACGAATCTGCTCGGGCTGATCGCGGGCAATATCTCCAGCAATCCCCACGCCCTGGTAAGCAACACGGGACGCATCGCCGTTCTGGTCAAATTGGCCTAAAGAGTACACCAACATGGGCACCCCAAAATAAAGACATTCATTAATGCTGTTGATGCCGCCGGTATTGATAGCGCAGTCGGCCTGTTGCAGTACCTTGAGCTGGGGTACCCAGGCAAAAGCATGGATGTTGTGGGGCAGTTTAGGTAGGTCTTGTGTCGTGAACTGCCCACCCAACCCCAAAATTAATTCCCAGTCTGAGCAGCCAGTAACCGACGTAATCAGTCGCTGCAAAAAGTGTTGATCGTTGTTTGCAAGCGTGCTACAGGAACAGTAAATCAGCGATTTTTTCTCAGTACGACACCGGGCAAAAATGTTATTTAAATCAGCTTCAATGGCTGGTTTAGCCCGTGGCTCGTAGCGCGTCTTTAACACCATTGGGCCGACATAGTGCATTAAGGGGTGAGGATCGTGGGGAAAATCCAGCTCTAGGGCGTTAAAACACAAAATGGGAAGATTGCCTTGGGGATAGGGAAGAAGCCACTGATCCCAACGCCATACCTGCTGCCAGGGATAGTCCAACTGTTTGGCGTAGCAACGGACAATAGAAATCCAGTCCAGCCCCATGCGCCGCCATCGTTCTCGCTGAAACTCGAGCCATTTTTGCCAGCGGTGACGCCACCAGTGCATGGCAATGCACCAGCGGCTGCCGGACCATCCCCGACCAGGAACAATTCGAGTATGAATCGGCGGCAAGTGGGGCCGTTTCCAAATGGAGAGAAACTGACAGAGCAGGGCTACTGGCAACTGGGCGGCAACAACCGCCATCACATGGGGCCGCATCTCCATATCAATCAGGATCAGATCTGGTTTTAGGTCGCGTATGGTGGGAATAAAATTGGCTAAGCCGAGGGCGTCAACGGCCCGCTGCTGACGTGATTTCAAGGTGCGCCACTGCTGCCAGCGATTCGTCGGTGGCTCCCCTGACTGGATCACCCAAGGATCGAGTTGAACATAGTCAATTCCTTGGGCGGTAACCGCTGCTTTTAGGTTAGCGGGGCTGGCATAGGTGATCCGATGGCCCGCCCGCACTAGCTGATCCACCAACGCCAGACTAGCGTTGAGCATGCCGGTTAATCCGCCGGTAATACAAATAATGTGGGCCATATTATCCCCCTACCTCAACCGCTGTTAATAATGCCTCGGCATCTTCCGGTGGCAGCGTGGCCAGGGCATTGACTAAGTCTTCGGCTAAGCTGTCGTCACGGTTAGGCACTGTGGCGGCGATCACAACGGCGTCCTGGATGGTGGGTTGCGATCGCAACCTGTCTTCAATCTCCCCTAGCTCAATACGATAGCCC
This sequence comes from Cyanobacteria bacterium J06632_22, assembly GCA_039821475.1. Classification (GTDB taxonomy): domain Bacteria; phylum Cyanobacteriota; class Cyanobacteriia; order Phormidesmidales; family Phormidesmidaceae; genus CAWUKV01. Next base: position 10,473 of record JBCBOC010000050.1, read on the forward strand.
CGGATCTTGACCTGGCGATCACGTCGCCCCAGCCACTCCAGCGAGCCATCCGCCCGGTAGCGGGCTAGGTCTCCGGTGCGATAGATGGCACCGGGCAAGATCTTGTCCCCTAGGGTCAGGCCATTTAGAAAGGCTTGGGCAGTTTTCTCGGGCTGGTTGAGATACCCCTGGGCAACCCCAGCCCCACTAATGCACAGTTCCCCTACTGCGCCCATGGGCACGGGCTGCAGGTGCGGGTCTAACAACAGGATGGATGTATTGGGAATCGCCGTTCCAATCGATACGGGACCTGGTGGAAGAACAGCTGGGATGCAATAAGCTGTGCACCAAACCGTCCCCTCGGTAGGTCCATACTCGTTGTACAGCACAGTGTTAGGCAGTTGACGGTAATGCTGCGTGACAAGAGAACGCGAGCAAGCCTCACCGGCAACAATCGCCGTTTTCAGGGAGGCTAACTGCTGAGGGTCAGCCTCGGTCACCAGCAGTTGGTAGAGCGTCGGTACACAGAGGGTGTGGGTGATGCGCTGCTGGGCGATGAGCTGAGCTAACTGTTGCAGATCCTGTTCTATTCGCGGGGGGGCCAGCACCAAACAGCCACCTTGGCACAGGGTCCAAAATAGCCCGGCTATCGAGCTGTCAAATGCCACA
>JBCBOC010000264.1:0-5839 GCA_039821475.1 Cyanobacteria bacterium J06632_22
AGACCTTTGACGAGTCGGTAAACCTAATGTCTTCCGGCGAAGTGATTCTGCAATCCATGTGGTCTCCAGCTGTAACCGCTGTTCAGTCCCAGGGCATTGAGTGCATTTATGCACCTTTGGCCGAGGGCTATCGTGGCTGGGGCGGCGGTGTCGGCCTGTCGAAGAACCTTGAAGGCGTTGCCCTAGACGCGGCCTATGAGTACCTGAACTGGATGCTAGAGGGCTGGGTTGGTGCCTTCTTGGGTCGTCAAGGCTACTACAGCGCTGCGCCAGAACTCGCCAAGAAGTACATGTCCGACGCTGAATGGGCGTTCTGGTACGAAGGCAAGGCTGCACCTGAGGATATTGTTGATCCCTTTGGCAAGACTCTGGCAAAGACTGGCACGGTTCGCGATGGTGGCTCCTTTGAAGAGCGCTTTGGCAACATCGTTGTCTGGAACTCGACCATGGATGAGAACACCTACCTGGTGCAGAAGTGGAATGAGTTTATTGCCTCTTAAGCCTTAAACCAAATCTCATAGACCGACAGCAGAATCTCCACCACGATGAGGATGACGATGTACCACTCAACACGGTGGCTGCTGTCGGTTTGGAGAATATCCAAGACCGTTTCAACGGTTTTAGAAATGAGCGATAGCTTCTGCTCTAGGGCCAGCAATCGCTCTCGTAATTCGTATTCGTCTTCTAGTCGCAGATACAGTCGGTTGAGTTCCGGGTGATCCCACACAGGGTCAGGCTTCTCTCCCACTTCGACGATGCCTAACATCTTCTGCTGAATCAGCAGCGTGCCGCCAATGTAGCGTAGCAGATCGCGTTCTTTCGGTGGACGTGCCGACTGACTTTGGATGGCGGTTGTAAACGGTTTGATCTGGTCAAATAGCTTAGAGACCTCTTCTTCGTAAAACTCTAGAACAACACTTTTAGCGAGGGCTTCGGCAACAATTTGCAGTCGTTCAGCGCTGCTGTCTCGCAGGCGCAACACATTGGACTCTAGACGTTCCTTGGCATCTGTACCAAACGCTAGCGGCAGTTGCTCAGCCACGATCTGGTCTGCCGGTTCCTTGATAAAGGCACTTAGAGATTGCAGAAAGGTTGCCTCCTCCATGGCGGTGAGATTGAACAGGACAACGACGCCGTAGCGCAGCAATACTGCACAGCCTGCTTCTCCAGCGCGGGTAACCAGGGGATTTGTGGCCAGGGGGGCGGTGGTTTCCAACGCCTTGAGTACCAGCCTCTCGCCGAGGAGTAGTGCTTTAGCGGTGATGCTGTTTTGGTGAAACCAATCCGGGAACACGGAGATGAGTGCAGCCTCAGGGGCAATCCGTGACGTATTGATTGGGTTACTGGTATCGGGAGGAGAAACCATACAAAGCGAGGGCGAACAGCAGTGTCTATTGTAGAAAAGGATGGGCTGCTGCGTGAGTCACTGGGCGCACCGTCAGGGGACCAGGGCATGATGGTGCAGCCAACTTTGACGGGATAAACCTCATAGGGGTTGACCCGATTGAATAAGTTAGTTAGAGTTTGGACTGCAGAGCTTGGTCTATTGAGACCTGTTTAACCATGTTGCAGCAGCTTTTAACGCTACGCTTTAGTGTTGGCCTAGGTGGGCTAGCGCTGCTGCTGCGCTGCGAGCGCATTTAACTTTTATTACTAAGCATTGGTTCGTGTAAAGTCCTTCTCTTCCATAGCGAAGGTTCTAGTATTTGCTACAGACCCATGTAGCCAACCGCCTCGCGAAACGCGACAACAGCAATTGCCGCAGTGGGTGCCCTAAGGCTTGGAACCCTGAGGTTAGCTTGTGACGCTATAGGACTGTGTGCCCAGCAGGATCGCCGCACTCGGTCTCCTATCGCATTCGTCACGTTCCAGGGTCAGTTTCCGGCGCTGAGCCTGTTGATAGGGTCGTCCTGCGACACAGTCGACTGCGTTGACCCACCTTTCGACGGCTATATAGCGATCGCCACTTTGCTTCTAAGAAAATGGCCCAATAGGCGTATTTTCTTCCAGGGTTAACCCAGCGCACCGTGTTGGGCCAAGGGCTTAGGACAGTTCTGGCTGTGAAACCCTTGTATTGGAGCCAAGTGGCCCGCAACCGCGCACAAATGTTTGTGGCGGTTGCTATAGCTGACGCAGGTCAGCAAGACTTTTCAACATTTTGGAGAATTTGAGATGACCCTACGGGTTAATGGACAAGGTTTGGCGTGGTTGCAACGACTGCGAGGGGGCTGTCAGCGTTGGCAGTCTAGGCATGCTGGCAGTCCGAAGAATAGGCCTATGGGAACAGATCAGAGACCACACTATTTAACAGAAAAATGGCGATGTTAAAGAATCCTGCACAGAAGTACCGTTCGTTTGAACCGATTGCCTTACCCGATCGGACATGGCCCGGCAAAACCATTGTCCAGCCGCCCATTTGGTTGAGCACTGATCTCAGGGATGGTAACCAGGCCTTAATAGAGCCCATGTCGGTGGGCCGAAAGCTGCAACTGTTTGAAACTCTCGTGCAGGTTGGGTTTAAAGAAATCGAAGTGGGTTTCCCGGCCGCATCTGCAACAGAATTTGAATTTGTCCGATGCCTGATAGAAGCGGATCGAATCCCTGCGGATGTCACGATCCAGGTCCTGACCCAGGCTAGAAAACCCCTGATTGAGCGGACGTTTGAAGCACTCCGGGGGGCACGCCAGGCCATTGTGCATGTGTACAATGCCACTGCGCCAGCCTTCCGGCAGATTGTCTTTGGGCAGGACAAATCCCAGACGGTGGCCCTGGCTGTTGCGGCTGCACAATGGGTTAAGCAGGGAGCGAAACAACAGCCAGAAACAGATTGGCGGTTTCAATATTCGCCAGAGACCTTCACCGCGACAGAATTGGATTTTGCCAAGGAGATTTGCGATGCAGTACTTGCGGTCTGGCGGCCGACGCCGGACCGCAAGGCCATTATCAACTTACCGGCCAGCGTAGAGGTGGCGACACCCAATGTGTTTGCTGATCAGGTGGAATGGATGCATCGATATCTGGAGCGGCGTGAGGCGGTGGTTTTGAGCGTGCATACCCACAATGACCGGGGCTGTGGTGTGGCCGCAGCGGAGCTCGCCCAGATGGCGGGGGCAGATCGGGTGGAGGGCTGCCTGTTTGGGAATGGGGAGCGGACCGGGAACGTAGATCTGGTAACGCTGGCACTGAATTTGTATACCCAAGGCGTCTCACCAGGGCTAGATTTCTCGCATCTGGGTGAGATCGCACAAACTGTCAAGGATTGTACTCAGCTCCCCATCCATCCCCGCCATCCCTATGCGGGCGAACTGGTTTTTACCGCTTTTTCGGGCTCCCATCAGGATGCCATCCGTAAAGGCTTGGCTGTGCAGAACCCCGATGGTTTGTGGCAAGTCCCCTACCTGCCGATGGACCCTGCCGACGTAGGGTGTTCCTACGGGGCTGTCGTTCGAGTTAATAGCCAATCAGGCAAGGGCGGTGTGGCTTTTCTGCTGGAGCGAGATTACGGTGTAGTCCTGCCCCGAGCGATGCAAATGGCTTTTAGCCGGGTTGTGCAGCGGGCGGCCGATCGCTCGGGGCAGGAACTGTCAGCGATTGCCCTTTGGCACCTATTCCAGGCTACTTATATGACTGCGGCACCACTGCGCTATGGATGCCATCGGTCTGTGTCGTTAGACAACGGTCATTTGCAGGCGCTAGAGCTGGAGCTCCAAATTGAGGTCGGTGCCGAATCCTGGACTCGCCAACTCAAGGGACAAGGCAACGGCCCGATTGATGCCCTGTTGGATGCATTAACGGCGGCTGGACTGAGCCGATCGCTAACGGTGGCCCACTATGAGGAACGCTCGCGTCATCAAGGTAGTGCGGCCCAGGCCGTAGCCATTGTGGAACTGTCCAACGCTGAGACCAGTGTCTATGGCGTGGGCATCCATGAGAACTTAGTGACCGCGTCTCTGATGGCCGTGCTCAATGGTGTCAATCAGGTGTTAGACTCTGTTCCGCTGGAAACCTACAGCGTTCGCTAGGGAAAATGCCCGTTCTGGAGGCGGTTCGGGGTGGGGCCGCCTCCATGCTTTGATGTGACGTCCAAGGGTATCGCGCTAGACAGTGCTGGGGCGAGTCAGGAGGCTATCATCGCATCGCGCTCGGCCTGGTCCGCTTGTCAAAAGCTTTTAGGGCACGACGGCTATGTGTTAACGCGATACAAAGGAGTGATATGAAAGTTGCTTTTTTTGGCGCTAAGCCATACGACCGTGCGTCTTTTGCTGCGGTGAACGATCGCTTTGGCCATGAGTTGGTGTTCTTTGAGCCGCGACTGACGCCGGATACTGCCGCGCTGGCCAAGGGATTCCCTGCGGTCTGTGTCTTTATCAATGATGATCTGAGTGCGGAGACGCTACATGCGATCGCAGCGGCCGATACGCGTCTGATTGCGCTGCGCTGTGCCGGATTCAATAATGTTGATCTGACGGTTGCCCATGCCCTAGATCTGGCGGTTGTCCGAGTGCCAGCCTATTCCCCTTATGCCGTTGCTGAACATGCTGTGGCGTTGATTATGGTGCTCAACCGTAAGCTATATCGGGCCTACAATCGTGTCCGGGATGACAACTTCGCGTTGGAAGGGCTACTGGGGTTTGATGTCTATGGCAAAACGGTCGGGGTTGTAGGGACGGGCAAAATTGGCGAGTGCTTTGCTCGGATCATGCACGGCTTTGGCAGTCAATTATTGGCCTATGATGTCAAGGAAAATCCTAACTGTGTTGCCCTGGGGGCGACCTATGTGCCGTTACCAGAACTGTTGTCCAAAGCAGACATTGTGTCGCTGCATTGTCCGTTGTTGCCTTCGACCCATCATCTGATCAATGCTGAGGCGTTGCAGTACTTTAAGCCGGGTGCCATGCTGATTAACACCAGCCGGGGCGGATTGGTTGATACAGCAGCGGTGATCAGCGCACTTAAATCTGGACGGCTGGGCTATTTGGGCATCGATGTTTACGAGCGAGAAAGCGATTTGTTCTTTGAAGATCTGTCGAGTACTGTGATTCAGGACGATACCTTTCAGCTGTTACAGTCCTTTCCCAACGTTGTTATTACAGCCCATCAAGCGTTTTTTACCCGTGAGGCCCTGCACAATATTGCCGAAACCACGCTGGAAAACATCCGCAGGGTTGAGTCAGGGGCACCCTGTGCAAATCGGATTAACCCCACGCTTTAACCTACATCACCCCCCAAGCCGTTGCGGCCTTGCCAGACCTTGCTGTACTAGCGGGGTCTCAGACTCATCATGAGCCCAGGAACGTAAACAACTTTGACGTTTTAGTCGAAAAGAGACTTGAACTGCAACATATCGAAGTATCCTTTCATTTAAGGTGAAAAGCTGTCCTGCTGCACCACAATACGGCTTTGATACGGCCACAATGGCCGGGGAGTTCCTGTCGGGGCTGGAGTTATAGGCGCGTGATTGCAGGATAGCGGTGAGGGGTATGGTAATTATTCTTGCTCTCTGAGCCATGGCTTGGACGAATTGACGTTGTCCCGCACTACTGGTGCTGTGGATCAGGCGTGTCCATGGTCATTGCTCAGCTTGCTATCGCTGAGGTTAGAACCATGAAACAGTCACAGTTCAGTCTGAGTTCGATTGCGATCGCATCTCTGGCTTTTCTCTTGAACTGGCTGGTCTTCGTCGATTCAGCACCCCTGGCTGCTTTGACTGCGCCATTTGAGGTGGACGGCGCGAGCCAGCGCGGCAACTTACTGCCCACCTTTCCCCCAGATACAGCAGCCAGGGGTGCTGAATCGACGAAGACCAGCCAGTTCAAGAGAAAAGCCAGAGATGCGATCG
>JBCBOC010000809.1:0-1819 GCA_039821475.1 Cyanobacteria bacterium J06632_22
TCCGATCTTCGGACATCACTGCCTTGGACATCACTGTCCTGGCCATTCGGCGCCTGGGCATCACTGTCTTGAGGTGTTGTCGCCTCAGGGGGGCTAGCCGCAGTCTCGATATCGGCTGCAGACGGTTCGGGGGGTGATACCGTGGCCTCAGGGGGCGTGTCTGATGATTCCTCGATCTCGGCCTCTGGGTCCTCTGATTTAGTGGCGTTACGACCTTTCTTGGGCAGCGTGATCTGCGGCAGCTTGTCTATTTCGAAGCGTTGGTAAAACTTTTCGGTCACGTGGAGCCAAAAGGAACGACCATCGGACTGACGCCGCTTACGCACCAGCCCATGATCGATGAGTTCAGGGACGTGCTGGTAGGCTCCGGAACCGCGTAACTCAACCAGGTCGGTCTGACTGATGGTGCCACTCAGCGCAATGGCCGCTAACGTCCGCAGCGCCCCCAGACCAATCTCCAGGGGAATGAGTTCTTCCACGAGCGGCTTAAACGGCGTCTTGAGCTGGAGGCAGTAGCCGTTTTCAGATTCAGTAATTTCTAGGGCGCTGTCACGGTGGGCATAGTCGCCCATCAGTTCAATGAGGCCCTCTTCGGTGGCATCGCGATCGCAACCTGCCAACTCCGCCAGTTGAGCCAGCGTCAGCGGCCTAGCCTTCAGGTACAGAATGGCTTCAATGGTATTGGCGAGTCGGGCCATGGCTAGTGCAGACTTACTCCAAATATCGACAGGATAGACCAAAAATGGAGGTTCGCTAGCAAGCCAGCCATATATTTCAGTGTGTACAGCCTGACCAGGACGGCCATTTAACCGTTGAACAGGCCCATGCTTTAGATAGATTTATGCCCTGATCCTGAAATTCAGGCCAGGTGTGGGCTTTAATATGGCGGTAATGTTCAATAACTTCGACTTTATGAACGACACAATGCTTTCGCCTCAGGCTTTACTGGACCGATTGCAATGGCGCTATGCCACCAAAAAGTTTGACCCCAGCAAGAAAATTTCACCTGAAGATTGGCAGGTCCTAGAGCAAAGTCTGGTGCTGTCGCCGTCATCCTTTGGCCTACAGCCTTGGAAGTTTTTTGTCGTACGCAATCCAGAACTAAGAGAACAGCTCAAGGCCCATGCCTGGGGCCAGTCCCAGGTAACGGACGCCTCGCATCTGGTGGTGATTGCCAACCGGTCCGATGTGACGGACGAGGACGTTGACCGTTACGTGAAGCGCATGGCCGAGGTGCAGGGCACGTCAGTTGAGGATTTACAGGGCTATGCCAACGTGGTGAAAGGGTTCTTAAAAGCGCCACCGTTCCCGCTAGATCCCAACAAGTGGGCCGGGAAACAAGCTTACATTGCCATGGCATTTTTGCTTTACACAGCGGCGATCTTAGGGATTGATGCCTGTCCGATGGAGGGTTTTATACCGGCAAAGTTTGATGAGGTGTTGGGCTTGGCGGCACAGGGCTACAACTCGGTAGCGTTTTGTACGTTAGGATACCGGGCCAGTGATGATAAGTCAGCAGCACGGCCCAAGGTCCGGTACGAAACAGCTGAAGTTGTCAGCTACATCGACTAAAGCCACCCAAAAACAGCAGCACTGTCTAACCCCATGAGGGTGGACAGTGCCGCCAAATTCCCAGTTGTATAGCCGTCGCCACAAAGACCTTTTTTCGGGTTTGTGCACGACGGCGGGCCACTGGGCTCCAGTAATGGGCACTTGAGCGCCAGGATTGTCCTAAGCGCTTGGCCCAACACGATGTGCTGGGTTAACCCTGGAAGAAAATACGCCTATTGGGCCATTGTCTTAGAAGCAAAGTGGCGAG
>JBCBOC010000522.1:0-3643 GCA_039821475.1 Cyanobacteria bacterium J06632_22
CACAGTAGAATTCTTCGTAATTCCAGATTAAATAAACAATTTTATTTAATCTGGAATTACGAAGAATTCTACTGTGTCTAAAAGAGACAAGGCCCCCTATGCCTTCCTAGAGGATTCTTACATGATCGCTCCGACAACCGAATCTCAGTCAATATCCTGCACTGAAGACATGCTCGGAAAGCCGCCATTGAACGATAATCAAATCAAAGCTATTCAAAACTTCTTAGGTACAGGCTACAGAGCCTATGACTACTACGCAGACCCCAGCAGCATTACCCAGAGTCTGTTCGATTTCTCAGAAGAACAAACGCTCAGCACCTATGCAGATTTGCTAGATAGCTCAGGGTTCAGCAGTCGGTTCTTCCAGGGAGAAAACCAAAAAGATTATTTTCAAAACATCTCTATCTCGATTGGGCTATCCGGTAAGTACGAAGGGTTCTCGGGAGAAGTAAATCGTAGTTTCGACTGGGAAAAAAGTACTGAAAGCCATCATCAGGTCTTCAACTACACCGACATGATTGCTCAGTATCGGTTAACGATCACCGAGAACGCGCCCCTGATCGCCAGCGTCAAGGCAGACCTTGAGGGTAACCTTCATCCCACACAGCTGTTTGACAAATACGGCACCCACTATTTGCACTCTGTGCTGATCGGCGGACGGGTCTCTTTAGTGAGCCACTACGACACGAATAGCAGCAGCAGCACCGTAAGCGCAAAAACGGTTGCCAGTGCGGCTTTCTTAGAGCTGCTCAGGGGAGAGACTTCGACCAGTGCAGAAATTAGACAATTCGCTAAAGCTGCTGTGCTCAATCGCAAAATCTTGATCAATGGCGGTGATCCAGCCTTGGCTGTTAGCATTCGAGATGCAGAAACTGGAAAGATGTCTGAGTCCTATGCAGCCTGGGTGTCATCACTAGAAACGCAACCTTCCATTGCAGACTTTGTCAATGATGGTTTGAGACCGCTATACATGCTAGCCGAAAGCACGGAGCGCAGAGCTGAATTAAAAACAGCTTGGGAGCACTACCTGAAGGAACGAAACGCTTATATTGTCGATGCGAAAACACCTGAAGTCGTCGCTAAAAATGCAACGGTGCAGCTGCAGGCAAACGATGGGCGTTATATCCAGGAAGCGCATGCAACGCTACATTATTACTACCCTAAGCTCAGTGCGTCTAAGGGCGATGCGATGTCATTTCAGCTCACTGGTGATGGGGCTCCACTCACCTCTGGGACAAATCTCTCCATCAAAACAACAGAAAAGTTCAAAGATACTAAATGGCGTCATTGGAGCACGCACACCTACCTTGGCAAGTTTGGCAATGTCACCGAACTGTACTACTGGAAAGAATATGGGTCTAAGACCAACTGGATTATTGAAAAAGCTGATCCGATATCAGGCCCCACTATTCACTACGGTGATGCAGTGACCATTAGAAACGAGCATTATGCCAACAAGTATCTGCAACCTGGCAAAGATGGGTACCTAATGCTCAAAAAAGAAAAATACACCTTTACCTTTGACAAGGGTTAGCCTAAACCTTAAGTCCTAAACCTTAAATAATGTTCATGAGATCCCGGGGTAGCGCGGCGTCACCTTCACACCCCGGGATCTCATCTATTGTTCACTCATCTATTTTTAGGGAAGAAGATGCCAGAAACGGCTACTCAATCGTCGATAGCTGAGTGCCCTGGTAGTAGTGACGCAGAATTTGGTCGTAGCTGTGGCCCTGGTCCGCCATGCCCCGGGCACCCCACTGACTCAGGCCAATGCCATGACCAAAGCCGTTGCCGCTAATCAACAGCAGATCTTGCACAGGATTGATATTAATCGACGTAATCTTGGTGCTGCGCAGGCCCAACGCCCGCCGCAGGTCGTTGCCGCGAATCACGGTCTCGTCCAAATCACCCACCACGCGAACTTCGGCGGCGCGGTTTTGACCGCTGCGACGCACAATCTGAATGTCTTGAATTTGCCCGATGCCGTTAAACCGAGCGCTGGCCGCGGTCAGGGACAGGGTAGCGTCCCAGTTAAACACGGGTGCGTTTTGGTCAAAGTCGCGCACACCCTTGAGATAGGGAACCGCACTGGACCAGACATCTTCTGAATTTTCGGTGTGACCGCCAGAGGAAGAGTGGAAGACCGCCTCAATCACCTGGCCACCGTAGGTGAGCACCTGCCCCGAGGTGGCATCTACCGCCGCACGAGTGCTGGCGGCCTCACCACTGAAGCCGCGATACACCTGCCAGGTTGTCGTACCACCCATGTCATAGGGGCGACTGGCGGCGCGCCCCTGGTGGTATAGCGCATAGGAACGGGCAGCAACAGCCTGGGCCTGGAGGGCGGCTTGGGGCCAGCTTGCCGGCATCTCACTGCCGACCACGCTGTAGAGGTATTCCTCTAGATCCACATGGTTAATAGCCACCAGTCCGTCTTGAGAGGGGACCACCCGGACTCGGCCGCGATACCAGCGGTTGCCAATCCAAACGAAGCCGTCGTCCTGAGGTTCAATCCAGAAACCATTGGCCGCAGCATACTCGGTTCGCCCGTCGGAAAGGGCCAACTGTCCGGGTCCATCGGTTTCGATCACCAATCGCTCTAACTGAGGAACCTGGTAAAGCGCTTCCCCCCGATCATTGAACAGGGTGCCAGGGGTGGAAGTGCCCACATCAACGGTCTGGGCAGCATTTTCGACTGCGACACGTAGCTCTAGCGCCGCCGCCGGGACGGCCCACAGCAGCCACAGCAGCAGAGACCCCCAACCACAGCGACGTACTGTCCGTAATAGAAACGTCAGCGTCAGGGCAAGCCCGTTGGGAGCAGCGGTCTGAGTCGGCGCAGTCGTCATAGCGTTTTAATATCTTGAAGGATGTCATACGGTACGAACCCCGACCAGAGTGAGGGCTTTCCTCACGGGACAGCAATGCTTCTGACGCTGGATGCGGGGTATTGATTTCGTAGCGAGCCACGCGTACTGAGTCTGGCAATACCGATTTTCGGTAGCCGCAACCGAGTAATAGCACTAGTGGCAGGCACTATCTGAGCCTAAGGAATATTGGGCTCAGGGTTCCCAATCATCCTAGGGAACTGTACTCAATTTTTTATCAGAAGCCGGGACAATTTCTAAGCTGGAAAGGGCAACCCTCATCACACCTTCATCCATCTACTGTCGGCAATGCATCCATCTATCGTCGGCAATGCATCCATCTACTGTCGGCAATGCATCCATTCATCCTCAGCCATGGCTACAGCAGCCCCGCCGATTCGTACAGCTGCCGCAGCTTAGCGAGAATCTTTTTGCCATAGTTGGGATCCGCCGCCCAACGGCCGCTCAGCTGATCTACCAGCGGTGCAATGCCCCGACTCACAAAATCAAAGCGAGGATCTACCAGTTCTTGCACCAGTGGTTCGGTGCTGCCATAGGCCTTCAGGTGTTGAATATGCGCCCGGACACCAATGCGAATACTGGAAAATGAGGCCCCGCTGGGGCCGCCGCCCACCGCGCCCAGCCCAGCAAAGTTGTTTTGCTCCGCTTTGACATCGCCGCCAAACCGCTAAAAGGACGTTTCAACGCACATCTGGGAAAAGGCACTATCGTAAATGACCCCTTCAATGGCCCCTTCTTCGCGGTAGATTCTGGGC
>JBCBOC010000107.1:0-8663 GCA_039821475.1 Cyanobacteria bacterium J06632_22
CAGTACCAGCCCCAGGAAAGCCAGCCACGGAATTGCGATCGCAATGATCCCGTAGACCTGGATGGTCATTGGGATATGGTGCTCCACCTTCCCCGATCCCGACAAATCCCACAGTGCCTACTTTGAAAATCGTCAGGTCATCGAAGACCTGACCAGGATTATCTTCAAAGATGAGCACAACTTTGCTAAAGCCCCCCTCATTCCTAAAAAGGGGCGAGACTATAGCAGCCTAAAACTCGGCCCTGGAAAGGTGGAGCACCATATCCCAATGACCATCCAGGTCTACGGGATCATTGCGATCGCAATTCCGTGGCTGGCTTTCCTGGGGCTGGTACTGCAGCTGTTCAAAGTGCCCACTGCACCCAATGTTGCCTTTTCCCTAGCCCTCTTAGCCCTGGCTATTCTCTTAACGGGATGGGCAGTCGGCCGATCAAAAGGCCCCCGGCATCCGATATAAATACTATTCTCGCCTGGCTTTGTGCCAGGCGAGAATAGTACGACTCAAAGACTCAAGCGCCACCCCACACACTGTGCTTGAGCAACAGAAAAACAGTAATCCCAAGCGAGTTTGTCATGGGGGCTAGATATTGGCGGCGCACCCCCATTGACGAAATGGTTTAAAGCAGTAGCATTAGATACAGATAACAAACGTTCATCCTGAAATTGATCAAGCCATGGCGGTAGCCAGATTGCCAAATTCAGGACGGAAGTAGGGTAAGGCTCCCGAAGGAACGCGCCTCTTAGCTCGATGCATACTCCAGGAGGCGATTATGAGCACCGAACTGTTTACTGCAACTCAACTCATTACAGTTTTAACTGTCTTTTGCGCAGCATTCTGCCCAGTTTTTTGCTGGATCATGAGTGGACAGCTGCCCCAGCGACTGCGTGCGTTTCAGCAACCGCTGTGGGACTACTCCCATCAGTAACCGCATAGTCCACTAGACCCATGCGGTTAACACAATCCGGATGGTGGCTATGCTTGAGCTTGAGTATGTTATTTCTGTGGCAACCCAGGCCTTACGGTAGCCCCGATCCTATATTCGACGAACAACAGGTAAGCTGCCGTCAGCCTACCATTCACTAAATCTTCGATCCTATAGCCGTCGCCACAAAGATTTATGCGCGACGGCGGGCCACTTGGCTCCAATTTTAGGCACTTGAGTACCAGGATTGTCCTACGCAAAGTGGCAAGCGCTATATTTAGCGCAGGAGGTTCTCTCCCCAAAAGCGATAGGTTACACACCGGGATACTGTACGCCGCAGCAGATACAGCGCGCTCGGCTGTGTTGAATGCAGAAAAGCAGCCCAATCGATATCTCAGATCAAGATTTAGCTCAGATAAAACTGTTCTTTATAGCCATCGAAATATTGCATTCGTCGAGTTTTCAGGGCCAGTTCCTGACGCTGAGGCCCTTTTGAGCCCCTCGACTGCGATATCGGTTAACACGCGATGGCAACAAACCCTTTCTTAGATAGAAAGACCCAACGCTGGAGAGTTTAATCACTCTCCAGCGTTTTTCTCGCTATGCAGTTTTTGTCAATTCATAGCGCGCCCATAGCCCTCACCACCATGACTTTCAAGTCAGCCGCAGGGCATTCGTTAATCGGCACTAGCTATGGCAGCTACAGCCAGCGTGACCGCAGCCCGAGGTGCCTTCGGCATGACCGTTAGCACAGCCTTCACTGCAATAATATTGCGCATTCTTTTGAATGGCTTTACTAATGTCCACGATACACAGACAAGAATCGCAGGCGCATTTCATTTGAGTTACGGCAGTCATGATCGTCTCCTAGGTAAAGTCAGGTTGAGCTCAGTCACGTTGGTTCACGTCCAGAAAGATCGTTTTTCCTCAGGACAGACGACCGGCTCTAAACACAACGCGGCTTGAGCAAACATCTGAATGAATGCTCACATATTAAACCATTATCCATGAATCTGCATTCAGATATTCAGATGTCCAGCCTTTTCAGAGCCGCGAAAAACATGCAGATGCGGGCTCAGGGGCTCCCCTCCAGACCTATCCCGATGGCAGAGGGGCGACCGCTGCTCGGTCAATTTTCGAGACTAAAAGCGTTTATCCTGGAGTCCCACGACGCTGTTCAATGGATCTAGCCATCCTTCGCGCCATGGCCACGTCAGGACAGACCGATAGAACTGCGACAACGTTTGCGCGCGGTTGCGGGCCACTGGGCCGCACTTGGACGCCAAAGATGTCCTCAGCAAAGTGGCGAACGCGATACCCCCTGTTTTCCTCCATCCAGGAGTGTATAAACCCATGACCACAGGTCAAGATACTGTTCCATCCGTCCCGCAACCTGTGCTGACAGTCGAGAAAGCCCAGCGTATGGCCGAATTCTTTAGCGTGTTGGGAGATGCCAACCGTTGGCGAATTTTATCTGTGTTGGCCCAAGGCGAAACGCCAGTAGGAGAATTGGCGGCTGCCGTCGCAATGAGTGAGTCTGCCGTTTCCCATCAGCTCAGGATTTTGCGCACATCACGACTCGTGCGCCATCGTAAGCAGGGTCGACATGTCCTGTACTGCCTGAAGGATCATCACATTCTGAACCTATATCGAGATATTTCAGAACACTTAGATGAGACCGATCACGAAGACGAGTAAGGCTAAACCGGCGATATCGGATGCCTGACACAGGCTAGCCGAGACATGGCCTACATTACACTTCTGGATGGCGCAATACTGGCTTTCGTCAAGGCTGGAATAATGCGCCCGCCCGCCAGCTTTCCGCCAAACAAGTTCCGAGCTACAGGGCCCACCCGCAATGCTGCTGCACCCCCCATCATGAAGAGGTTACACCCCGGCCAGCGCAGATTTTCATCAAGCACGGGTAGGCCATGAACCGTTTCGAGGGGATAGTGCGATCGCACCGCTGACAGCAGCGGCCACTGGTTGACATCTAGCTGAGTACCCGTGGCCAGCCAAATGCGGTCAATGGGCAAATGGGCAATGCAATGATGGGCTTCGGGGTGGGTACAGGTGACCTGCCATTGTTCGCCTGTCCAGGTGGCAGACTGGACCTCGCACTGTTCATAGAAAGACAGTTGTCCATCACGTTCTCGCTTGCGGAGTTGGGTCATGACAGCAGGCGTCAGCGACCCACCGTTACGGGCACCTTGAATCATTTGCCAGCGCGTTTTCCAACAGGCTTCAGCATGGAAGCCCTTCAGGTACTTGGGGCCGAGCCAGCCCGGTGCGGCGTCAAATAGCTTTTCGTAAAAGGTGCGTCGAGCCATCATCATCACCTTCGCCCCCCGGGCCGTTGCCCCCAAGGCCAAATGACCGCTGGTCAAGCCGCTACCCACAATCAGCACCCGCTCTCCTGCGAGATGGAGCCTGCGCAGGTCTACCTGGTGGGCATGTTGCAGACGCTCAGCAGGATAGGCCGACGATAGAGACCGCGCCCAATCAGGCCAGTGGGGGGTGCCGCCAGCGGTCGCTAACACGACCCGTCTCGCCATTAGCGTTTGTCCATCTGTCAGCGTCAGCCTAAATCGCGGTCGCCCGCGACGATGAATCGGCTCAACCTGCTCAACCTGTACAGGCACGACCCGATCCTGTAACTGCCACCGCTGAATCAGTGCCTGACAAAAGTCATGAAAAAGCTGGGTACCGGGCAAGTCGTAGGGTTGGTGCAGCTCAGCAAAGCGACGTTCAGCAAAGGTGCGCAGGGCGTGGGGGTTCGGGTCTGGGTGGTGAACGGCGGGCGATCTTAAGTGGGGAATTTCGTAAGCGGCAAACTGATGTTGCCACTGGCGCATCCAGGTGCCTGCCGGATCCAACACCACAAAGCGGTGGCGCATAGATTTCTTCTTTTGCAGCAGGTGGGTGACTAGCGTTAGCGCCTGGGGCCCCGCCCCCACAACAGCAATATCCACAGCGGCAGGCAAAGCAGCAGTCATAGCAAGCCTATAAGCGAGAATGATTATCGTTATAGAATTCTAAGACAATCGAGAGGTCCTGTCACAGGCAATATTCACCCACCAGCTAACGGCTGAAGCGCGTGGTGGTGCAGTGGTTTGAGGCCAGGAATTGATAAGGATTGAATACCGAACGCAGCAACCTCACCGAGCGCAGCGACCTCAACAGACGAGCCAATTAGCTACTCAACCCCCTCAAAGCGCCAAGGAACCGGATCAATCGCTACCCCATGCACATAGAGGCCCCAATGCAGGTGCGGGCCAGTTGAGGCACCCGTTGACCCGACACCACCGATCACCTGCCCGGCGGAGACAAAATCTCCTTCGGATACGTCGATGCGGCTGAGGTGAATCATAATACTTAGCACGCCTTGGCCATGGTCGATACCGATAGTGTTGCCGTGGAGTTCGAAGCCGTCAGCCACTCGCCCGACCAACCGGATAGTGCCCGCCGCCGGCGAGAGTACGGGTGACCCAGTGGCAGCAGCGTAGTCCACCCCACGATGGTAGTAGTCTTCAGCAAACACGCCATTGTAATATCGCCGCACCCCAAATACGGTACTCACACGACCTTGGCTAGGACGGACTAGCGCACCTTGCCAGTGGCGCTCTGGCGTGACAATGCGCTTGAATTCGGCAACGCGAGCAAATTCGTGATCGGTGCCCAGACTACCGCTACCCGCCGGCAACCAAATACGCTGGGTGGCAAAGGAACGGTTTGCCAAGTTCACCGTTAGACGGCTCGACGTGCCTGCGACCGAGACATCCAACGTCAGACGGCCAGGCGTATCGAGCGGGCTGGTGGGAATTAGTGCCCGGTAGCGATTGCCAGACAACAGAAAGCTAGGGTAATCGGCGCCGTTGACCGAAACAACAGGTGCCTCACCCACCGTCGAAGCCCCAGAGATCACAACCGAAATGGTATCGCCTAGCTTAGGGTTCGTGGGCGATAAGGCAACCTCGAAGGCATGAGCGGCAGGACTCCAAAGGCCGCCGCTAGCAGCGGTGCCAGCCGCTGCTCCTACCATTACGAGAAAAGCCCGCCGCCCCAGACGGGAGGACATAATAGGACTCATTTTGGACTGCTTCATAACCGTTGTGCTTGGATGGGTAACGAACAGGGTAAGGCCGATAGATGGGACCTAGCCTATGGGATGATACCCCTAGAATGAGTTACAGCGTGTCTCCAGAGTGATCAGCGAAAAATTGTCCACTCCTTGCTGACAGTGGAGTCATAAGGCGAACGGATTAAAGATGAACGGTGACACCGCCCCCCAACCGGGGAGGTTAATTCAGCAATTATCCGACTGGATTACATGCCAGCAGTCACAGGGCAAATATCACAGGGCAAATATCACAGGGCAAATATCACAGGGCAAATGCTGCCGATGCTCACCCCGGTTTATGAATAATTTGCTCTAGCTGGCGCTGTTTTGCCTCAAGATCAATACTCAGCAATCGCACATAGTCAGCAGGGTGATTAGCCAAGAACTTTTCTACCTGGGTTAATACCTGCGCTTCATAGGTACTGTCAATCATCGGACCACTCTGCCAAGAGCCGACTTTGAATCGTCGTGCATCGGCAAACTCTAGACCAATGTTGTAGCCCTGGCGAAGCTGTTGTCGAATGATGTCGATGATGTCTGCCGGTAATGGGCTCGTCCCCTTGCCATTCTGGGACGAGCCGTTGGTGGAACCATTAGCTGAATTCTGCAAAGTGGGCGCGCAGGCAATGCCATCAGAACAGCGATACCCGGCCCGTAGGGCTTGATTGATTTCGACCACGTGGTGAGAGAAGCTGCGATCGCTATCTTTGGCATCCGGTAATCGATCGGCCGCCTGTTGGGTGGTAATCACCGACCCTGAGGGCACATACTTCCCGTCAGGAATCTCCACGTTCTCGATAAGGGCGTGCATCATCACAATGCAGCCGTGGCCGACCTTGGCATTAAATACAGTCGAACGAAATCCAATAAAGCACTCATTGCCCACGTAGGCGGGACCGTGGATCAACGCCATATGAGTAATGCAGGTATCATGGCCAATCCATACCGAGTAGGCCTTCTGATCATCTCCGAGAAAGCGTCCCTGCTCTAACCCGTGGATAACCACCCCGTCCTGAATATTGGTATTCGCCCCAATGAAAAAGGGCGCCCCTTCATCCGCCCGAATGGAGGTATTGGGGGCGACGATAACATTTTCACCCAATTGCACATCCCCAATCAGACTGCATTGGGGATGAACATAGGCAGAAGCAGGAATGGTGGGCTGGTCTAAATCGCTATCCCAAGGGGTCGGTGGGGCCGGTTGACGACGCAGTGGCATGATGTGCTCCTCTCGGTTCAAAGTTGGGTGGGATTGGGCGCGTCTCCATAGACGGCGACGGGGTCAAACGTCTTGGCAGCTTCTGTAAAGGTCAGGGGGTAGGCGTCACTGGCCGCCACATCACCCTCGCTAGGCAAAATCTGGCGGTAGAAACAAGAGCGATAGCCGACATGGCAACTGGCCCCAGTTCCAGCCACCTTGACCTTCATCCACAGGCAATCTTGATCGTCGTCAATCAACAACTGCTGCACGGTTTGCACCAGTCCACTGGTAGCGCCCTTGTGCCAGAGCTGCTGACGGCTGCGGCTGTAGTAGTGGGCTTCACCGGTTTCCAAGGTTTTCAGCAATGCAGCTTCATTCATGTAGGCGTGCATCAGCACATCGCCCGTTTCAGCATCCGTGGTGACGACAGGGATAAGCCCATGACCGTCAAACTTAGGCGCCAGCAGCATCCCTTCTTCGACAGCTTCAACCGAGGTGCGGGCAGAAAATGGTGATGACATAGCGAACAGAAGTGAGAATGATAATTATTATCACATAATGAGTACCAGATTCTCACCCTGTAGGGTGATCGCGCTAAGCCCTAAAAGCATGACTGATGGGCAGTCTACCGATTCAATCGGCATGTCAATTGCCAACATTGGTAGCTCATTTTCCTAGGTTGACCACTGTGGTGATAGGGATATGTATCCCTCAGACGCATCGCCCACTTGCCAACACCATCTTTATAAGGAGTTTACATTTATTCTCCGTATGCCTTACGTATTATGAGAATGATTATCATTCTACTTAAATCAATTGAGGTCCTCTACCATGTTGAATCTTGAGAGATCGGTCATTTCCCTGAATCACAAGTGGGGTATCGCCATCGCCATCGGCACAGCTCTGAGTCTAGGCAACCTGGCGCCAGCCCAGGCGGTCACCTTTAGTCTGTCGTGGACAGGACAGATCCTGGGTTATAGCGCTGAGGGACAATTTAGCTATGACGAGACCCAAACCTATGAAGATGGAATTGTCCGAGGTGGCGATTTAGAAGTCTTTGACATCGCCTTCTATGATCCGCAAGGTAGCCTGATCCAATCGTTTGAGAATAACCACCTCACCTATCCAGGATTCAACTTTAATTTCGACACTCAAACGGGTGAAATTCTTCAAGATGGCTTTTTT
This sequence comes from Cyanobacteria bacterium J06632_22, assembly GCA_039821475.1. Lineage (GTDB taxonomy): Bacteria > Cyanobacteriota > Cyanobacteriia > Phormidesmidales > Phormidesmidaceae > CAWUKV01. The sequence continues at coordinate 7,430 of JBCBOC010000107.1, forward strand.
GATGAGCCAAATGGCATTGATATTGGGGAATATACAGTCCTATTCGATGATGCAGGGGAGCCCATTGGCACAACAGGACTGAATTTCTGGTCGGCAGCTCCGGCTCCAGAAGGAGAACCCATTCCCCATGTTCACTTGACTGATTTTGGAGATGAGTTTCCCGACCTACCGGTGGGCTTTTTTTCCCATCTTGATGTGGCGTTCTTTACCCGTACGCGGGCAGAGCTGCTGGACGATCCGGAGGCTGGCGATCAGCTTGGCCAGAGGATAATAGCGACCCAGGTGCCTGAACCAGGGACATTAGTTGGCCTAGGTGCGATCGCACTATTAGCCTGCCGTTTAAAACGCTCTAAGGTACAAGCCTAGTCTATTTGAAACGACTGAGTTATGGCACTTGCCGTCGCGTACCAATCTTTGTGGCGACGGCTATGCCTAATACTTGAAGCAACTAAAATCTTAAAGCGTCAAGCTAATGGCTAGTGGTCTGTCAACACCAAGCATTAGGGTTGGCGATGACCGTGAAATCGTGAAATAGAGCGATAGTGAAATCGTCGAAGGTCTTTACGTCAAAGGGGCTTAAGGCCAAACACGACCTCACGATTCACCCCTCACGACTTCACTGGACTGACCCGAATCTTTAGTGTGGACACTGCATTAGCGAGATATTTTCTACCCGACTAGCCATCCACCGCCCCAGGCCAGAAGCATTGAGAAAATCATCGCTGCGAGCGATTGCCGAGCGACGAGTCCTACCGCAAACCGCACCGACTGTTCACGGGCAATGGTGAGTGTCGTGAACAAACAGGGTAGCAGTACGCCGGCCAGGTACACGCCCGTCAAGATTTGCAGCGGAGTGAGTAACGCTAGGGTGTCCGGGTCGGCAAAGAGCAGCAGGCCGTCTTTGCGAATGGACGCCAAAATAACGGGTAGAGCGGCGTCAGGCGGCAACCCCAACACCCCCATAAGGGGATTGATCAATCCCGCCAGAAACTCAATCAATCCAAGGCAGTCCAACACCGCAGCGAGCACCGTAATCACCACAAAGATGGGAATCGCGTTGGTAAAAAACTGGAGGAGGGTACCGCGAGTTTCACGCCAGATGGTAGACCAGCGGGGCATTTCCAAAAAGGTACGTCGTTCAATCATGCGTAACGAACGGGCGGCTTTGGGTGTAACCAGGCGGAGGTAGATTAGCGTGGTCAAGGTTAAATAGCCCAGATAGGGCACCACCAAA
>JBCBOC010000167.1:0-7102 GCA_039821475.1 Cyanobacteria bacterium J06632_22
GTAAACGGCAGCTAATCAGTCGCTAATGCAGCAGCTTATTGATACTCACGTTCATCTCAACTTTGAGTCCTTCCAGGCAGATCTGGATCAGGTCGCTCAGAACTGGCGAACGGCGGGCGTCACTCAATTGGTACATTCCTGCGTTGAACCCAATGAATTCGAAGCGATTCGCGCTATCGCTGACCGTTTTCCCGAAATTTCTTTTGCGGTGGGCTTACACCCACTGGACATGGATAAGTGGACATCTGAAACGTCTGAACGCATTCTCGCTCTGGCAAAGTCAGATCAGCGAGTCGTGGCTATCGGTGAAATGGGCCTGGATTTCTTTAAATCCAAGGATCGAGATCAGCAAATAGAGGCGTTCACAGCGCAGCTCAAGGTTGCCCATTCTCTCGGCCTACCCGTGATTATTCACTGCCGCGATGCTGCTGCAGAGATGGCAGACATATTGAGTGATTTCTGGCATCACACAGGGCCTGTCAACGGCGTTATGCATTGCTGGACAGGCGCACCCGAGGAAACGCAGCAGTTCCTCGAACTGGGTTTCTATATCAGCTTTAGCGGTATCGTCACTTTCAGAAGCGCCAAAAACGTTCAAGCCTCGGCCCAGATGGTTCCTGATCATCGCCTCCTCGTCGAAACGGACTGTCCGTTTTTGAGTCCCGTTCCAAAGCGAAAAGAGCGCCGCAATCAACCGGCCTACGTCCGCTATGTTGCCGAATATGTAGCTCAGCTACGCGGCGTCCCTCTAGAGACGCTGATGGCTCAGACGACCCAGAATGCCCAGCGTTTGTTTAAATTGCCCACCTTATCAGACCTTTCAACGTCTCCTTTGCGTTGAACCGCCCATTAAAATTTAGATATTGCCTTGACAAATTTCAAATTGGCTCACACATTTTGACCAATTTCGATTAAAGTACTTTATTGACAAAACCGATCTTTGGTGTGTATCTTCACGCCCGCGCCCCAATGACGTCTGCTCAATGCACCATCCCTTAGACGCTGAACATTAGAACACTCCGACACTTTCACAAGCCTGCCTATTTCCTGCTCTACACTGGCCCCACGCGCCTGACGCACCTGGAGTCCATCATTGACCCCGTTCGCGAGTTATCCCATTTAATTTCTTAAGATGCCGTGATTGCTCCCAGCGAGTGATCCGGTTCTAGCTGTTTGTGGCCCCATTAATCCACTGGGCCTGGCCGGTTGACCTCCGTCAATTGACCCTGGTTAGTCAAAAGCTTGATTAACTGCTTTGTTGCCACCGCCGTTTGGCGCGACCTCTGAGGAGACGCATGACTGAACTCAACATCACCCTGCCCGCTGCTGAGCAATCCCCGGCTGAACCTGCCTTTGTTCTCCCCGATCTGGTCGAGATTCAGCGCTCCAGTTTCCGATGGTTCCTGGCCGAGGGATTGATTGAGGAATTGGAGAGTTTTTCTCCTATCACTGATTATACTGGCAAGCTTGAGCTGCACTTCCTGGGCAAGGATTACAAGCTCAAAAGTCCCAAGTACATGGTAGACGAAGCCAAGCGTCGGGACAGCACTTACTCAGTACAAATGTACGTCCCTACTCGCCTGATAAACAAGGAAACAGGTGAGATTAAGGAGCAAGAGGTCTTCATCGGCGATTTACCCCTGATGACCGATCGGGGAACCTTCATCATCAACGGTGCCGAGCGTGTCATCGTTAACCAGATTGTGCGTAGTCCTGGGGTTTACTACAAAGCCGAAACCGATAAGCACGGACGCCGCACTTACAATGCCAGCCTGATCCCGAACCGAGGCGCTTGGCTCAAATTCGAAACCGATAAAAACGACCTGGTTTGGGTTCGCATCGACAAAACCCGCAAGCTGTCAGCCCAGGTGCTGCTTAAAGCGTTAGGACTGAGCGACGCAGAGATTTTTGATGCCCTCCGTCACCCCGAGTATTTCCAAAAAACTATCGAAAAAGAGGGCCAATTCAGCGAAGAAGAGGCGCTGCTGGAGCTATATCGCAAGCTGCGTCCCGGTGAACCGCCAACGGTTTCCGGTGGTCAACAGCTCCTGGATTCGCGATTCTTTGATCCCAAACGCTACGACCTGGGCAAGGTCGGTCGCCATAAACTCAACCGCAAATTGCGTTTGAATGTCCCAGAGGCCACGCGAGTTCTAACACCGCAGGACATTCTGGCAGCGGTGGATTATCTCATCAATTTAGAGTTTGACATCGGCAATGTCGATGACATTGACCACTTGGGCAACCGCCGCGTACGGTCCGTGGGCGAGCTCTTGCAAAACCAGGTTCGTGTGGGCCTCAATCGCCTAGAGAGAATCATTCGTGAGCGGATGACGGTCTCCGATGCCGACTCACTGACACCAGCGTCCTTGGTTAACCCCAAGCCGCTAGTCGCAGCCATCAAAGAGTTCTTTGGCTCTAGCCAACTCAGCCAGTTCATGGACCAGACCAATCCACTGGCGGAGTTGACCCACAAGCGCCGGATTAGTGCCCTAGGTCCTGGCGGTCTGACCCGAGAGCGCGCGGGCTTTGCCGTAAGGGATATTCACCCATCCCACCACGGTCGGATTTGCCCAATTGAGACTCCGGAGGGGCCTAATGCCGGTCTGATTGGATCCCTGGCAACCCACGCACGGGTCAACGACTTCGGATTTATTGAAACACCGTTTAACCCAGTGGTAAACGGTCGAATTGACAAGGACAACCCGGTCTACATGGCTGCGGACGAGGAGGACGACTTCCGGGTGGCCCCCGGGGATGTGCCCATTGACCTAGAGGGCAACATCCTCGGAGAGGGTGTCCCCGTGCGCTACCGCCAAGACTTTATTACGACTGCGCCCACGGAGGTGGATTACGTTGCAGTTTCGCCCGTACAAATTATCTCGGTTGCGACCTCGCTGATCCCGTTCTTGGAGCACGATGATGCGAACCGAGCGCTAATGGGATCCAACATGCAGCGTCAGGCTGTGCCGTTGTTGCGCCCCGAGCGCCCACTGGTAGGTACGGGCCTAGAAGCTCAGGCAGCCCGTGACTCTGGCATGGTAATCACAAGCGACGTAGACGGTGTCGTATCGTTTGTGGATGCTAAGGGTATCCGCGTCAAAGCCCATGCGGATGGCCGTGAGTATGCATATGAGCTGCAAAAGTACCAGCGTTCTAACCAAGATACTTGCTTAAACCAGCGCCCCATTGTGTTCGAAGGTGACAACGTCGTTGCCGGACAGGTCATGGCTGACGGTTCTGCCACCGAGGGCGGCGAAATCGCCCTCGGTCAAAACGTGATTGTCGCCTATATGCCCTGGGAGGGCTACAACTACGAGGACGCCATCTTGATCAGCGAAAAGCTGGTCTACGAGGACTACTACACTTCAATCCACATCGAAAAGTTTGAGATTGAGGCGCGGCAGACCAAATTGGGTCCAGAAGAAATCACCCGTGAGATTCCCAACGTCGGCGAAGACTCCCTCAGACAACTGGATGAGACCGGCATTATCCGTGTCGGCGCCTGGGTTGAAGCGGGTGACATCCTGGTCGGAAAGGTAACGCCAAAGGGCGAATCCGACCAGCCACCGGAAGAAAAACTACTGCGGGCGATTTTTGGTGAAAAGGCACGGGACGTCCGAGACAACTCCCTACGGGTTCCCAACGGCGAAAAAGGTCGGGTGGTGGATGTTCGCGTCTTCACCCGTGAGCAAGGGGACGAGCTGCCGCCTGGGGCCAACATGGTCGTACGTGTCTACGTCGCCCAAAAGCGGAAGATTCAGGTTGGCGACAAGATGGCAGGCCGCCATGGCAACAAGGGCATTATCTCCCGCATCTTGCCCATCGAAGACATGCCCTATCTGCCTGACGGGACACCAGTAGACATTGTTTTGAATCCCCTCGGTGTGCCGTCACGGATGAATGTGGGCCAGGTGTTTGAATGCCTGTTGGGCTGGGCAGGTCACAACCTGAACAGTCGCTTTAAGATCACCCCCTTCGATGAAATGTACGGCGACGAAGCGTCGAAAAACACGACCCACGGCAAGCTCCAAGATGCCCGAGACGCAACGGGCAACGATTGGGTCTTTAATCCGGATGATCCCGGCAAAATTCAGCTTTATGACGGGCGTACTGGCGAAAAATTTGACCGCCCAGTGACGGTCGGCATGCCCTACATGCTGAAGCTGGTTCACCTAGTAGACGACAAGATCCACGCTCGATCGACTGGCCCCTACTCACTGGTGACACAGCAGCCTCTGGGCGGCAAGGCTCAGCAGGGCGGGCAGCGCTTCGGAGAGATGGAGGTCTGGGCCTTGGAAGCCTTCGGTGCTGCCTACACTTTGCAGGAACTGTTAACCGTCAAGTCGGATGATATGCAGGGTCGAAACGAGGCCCTGAATGCCATCGTAAAAGGGAAGGCGATTCCACGTCCTGGGACACCAGAATCCTTCAAGGTGCTAATGCGAGAACTCCAGTCTCTGTGTCTTGACATTGCCGTGCACAAGTTAGAGACCCAAGAAGACGGAACCAGCCGTGATGTAGAGGTGGACCTCATGTCGGATCCGACAAACCGTCGAACGCCGTCCCGCCCAACCTATGAATCGATTTCTAAGGAAGAGTCCGAAGCGCCACCGGCTGCTGCTGCCAAAGTCGAGGACGCGTAGCTCTACCGGCAAAGCTTCGTCTCTGAACGGTTTCGAGACGAAGCTTTAGCCATACTCCGCTCCACCCGCAGCATCTTCCCCACCCTCAACATTTTCCCAAGCCAAGGAACTCAACATGCCGAAGCTAGAACAGCGTTTCGACTACGTCAAAATTGGACTGGCCTCCCCTGAGCGTATTCGCCAGTGGGGCGAGCGTACCCTGCCCAATGGCATGGTCGTCGGCGAAGTCACCAAGCCCGAAACCATCAACTACCGGACGCTCAAACCTGAGATGGACGGGCTTTTTTGTGAGCGTATCTTTGGTCCTGCAAAGGATTGGGAATGTCATTGCGGTAAGTATAAGCGGGTTCGTCACCGGGGGATTGTCTGCGAACGTTGTGGCGTAGAAGTTACCGAATCGCGGGTGCGCCGCCACCGCATGGGATACATCAAGCTAGCGGCACCAGTTGCTCATGTTTGGTACTTAAAAGGCATCCCCAGCTATATCGCCATTCTGCTGGACATGCCCCTCAGAGATGTGGAGCAAATCGTTTACTTCAATGCCTATGTCGTCCTCGATCCCGGCAACTCTGACACGCTGACCTACAAGCAGTTATTGACTGAGGACCAATGGATTGAGATCGAAGATCAGCTCTACGATGAAGATTCTGATCTGGTTGGTATTGAAGTGGGCATCGGAGCAGAGGCGCTACAGCGCCTGCTTCAAGATCTAGAGTTAGAAGCTGTCGCCGAGCAGCTTCGGGAGAACATTGCCACCTCCAAAGGACAGAAGCGCGCCAAGTTGATCAAACGCCTACGGGTGATTGACAACTTCATTGCGACAGGATCGACGCCAGACTGGATGGTCTTGGACGTCATCCCGGTAATTCCGCCTGACCTGCGCCCCATGGTCCAGCTTGACGGTGGACGCTTTGCCACATCTGACCTCAACGACCTGTATCGCCGGGTTATCAACCGTAATAATCGTTTGGCGAGACTACAAGAGATTCTGGCTCCCGAAATCATTGTTCGCAATGAAAAGCGAATGCTGCAGGAGGCAGTGGATGCGCTGATCGACAACGGACGCCGAGGTCGTACCGTCGTCGGTGCGAATAACCGACCGCTAAAGTCACTATCGGACATCATTGAAGGTAAACAAGGCCGCTTCCGCCAGAACCTATTGGGCAAGCGGGTGGACTATTCCGGCCGTTCGGTTATTGTGGTGGGTCCCAAGCTCAAAATTCACCAGTGTGGTTTGCCTCGGGAAATGGCCATTGAGCTGTTTCAACCCTTTGTGATTCACCGGCTGATCCGCCAGGGGCTTGTGAACAACATTAAGGCTGCCAAAAAGCTCATCCAACGAAATGACCCCAGTGTCTGGGATGTGCTTGAAGAGGTGATTGAGAATCATCCGGTCATGCTCAACCGAGCACCGACGCTGCACCGCTTAGGCATTCAAGCTTTTGAACCGATTCTGGTGAATGGCCGCGCCATTCAGCTCCATCCGCTCGTGTGTCCAGCTTTCAACGCTGACTTTGACGGCGACCAAATGGCCGTCCACGTACCATTGTCCCTAGAGTCGCAGTCTGAGGCGCGACTGCTAATGTTGGCCTCTAACAACGTCCTCTCTCCAGCAACAGGCCGCCCTATCATCACGCCAAGTCAGGATATGGTGCTGGGCTGCTATTACCTCACAGCAGTGAATCCTTATCAACAGAAGGGCGCAGGACAATACTTCGCCAACATGGATGATGCCATAGTGGCCTACGACCAGGGGCTAGTAGATCTACATGCGGATGTCTGGCTCAGATTTGATGGGCCTGTCGAAACCGATGAACCCGACTATGATCCTGTCAATGTGACCGATAACGGCGATGGCTTTGTCATTAAGGAATTCAAAGCACGACGGGTGCGAGAGGACAGCGACGGCAACCTGATCTCTCAGTACATCAAGACAACACCGGGTCGGATCATTTACAACCGCACCGTGCATGAGGCACTGGCGAGCTAACACAGAAAGACTAAGGGGCGCGGCGCGCGCCCACCCAACTGATTGCAACCGTCGAGGGTTATAGGCACAGCAGCATGGCAGACACATCAAACAACGTTATTTTTCGCAATCGCATCATCGACAAGAAACAGCTCAAAAAGCTGATCTCCTGGTCGTTCTCCAATTACGGCACTGCGCGTACCGCACAGATGGCCGATAAAATTAAGGACCTCGGCTTCAAGTACGCGACGCGGGCAGGCGTTTCCATCAGCGTCGAAGACCTTCAAGTCCCCCCCAGTAAGCGAGAACTACTGGAGTCTGCGGAACAGGATATTCGCGATACTGAGGAACGCTATACCCGAGGCGAGATCACCGAGGTGGAGCGATTCCAGAAGGTGATTGATACCTGGGAAATATTGCCCCGTGCCCCAGAGAAGGCCATCATATAGACCGAATTCAGAGGGTTATTCTCTTTGAAGTTGCGAAC
>JBCBOC010000373.1:0-4769 GCA_039821475.1 Cyanobacteria bacterium J06632_22
GGCAGCTATAGCGTTGGCTGGTGCTGCCGGGGCCCACGGCACCCACAGCGCCACTCCCGTCAGCAGCCCCCAACATAATAAAACCAAGACAATCTCCGCAGAGATTAAACCAACCCAAAATCTTGGCCTCAGGCTGTTCCGATATAATCTCCCGCCAACCAATAGGCCCACCCCACCCCAAACCGTGATCCACATGCGTTCAACAGATTCATGCCAACTCGAAATTAAGGGCCGATTGTCTTCCACTGCACTGAGTAATTGACTCACCAGATGGGCTTGCAAAAACACTCCAGACAATCGCTCTCCAGCGCGTTCACTGGTGTGATAAGGCGTTATCCACAGATCTCGATCTTCGATATCACCTCCGCCAAAAGAGAAATCCGTAGTGCCGATTAAAACAATCTTTCCAGCGAAGTCTTCTGGATTAAAGTCTCCATTGAGAACATCGGAAACGGTCAGTCGACGCGCGGCAATATCTTCAAGGTTGGGTAGGTGACGATAGTTAATCATCATTTGGTAGCCGCGAGACTCCGCTTCAACCAGCTGGTACCCCCCAAAACGAGGCCGAATGGGGGGGAGTAGCGTTTGTCGAAACTGTAGGCGGGCTTTCGCCTCTAGGGGCCAGAGGACTGTATCTAGCGGGTCGCGAGCATCGGCTAAGGCTAGGTATTGAACGGCAATGGCAACGGCAAAACTATACTCCGCTGGGCAGCGCGTCTCCTCTGGCAACTCAGTCACCAACAGCTGTCGTCGCGTTACAGTATCGCCATCTTCCAAAAAATCACTAAAGCCCAGACGATTGTCTGGGGTAATCGCCTCGGTGAAGGCAACGCCCGGCAAGTTAGCTTCTGGGGCAGGATGCTTGCACACCAACGCGAGATTTGGCAAGGCGTTGAGCTGGGTTGGCAGCTCCGGCAACGCTGGGTTAAAGGCATGGGGATGGTAAATATCGAGCCCCACCACCTTGGGTTCAAGGGGGGCCAGGCGCTCTACCAGCGCAAGCAAAATATCGTCTCGCATTGATGCACCCGACGATGCATCGATGCCAAAGCGCTCAATATCTGCCGTAGTGTTTTCAATAATCACCAGGCGTTCATCGCGCTGTTCGTACCCCAGCCGATGCCGCAAAAAGAAATCGTAAGCCTTGAGCTCTAAGCCCTGAAACCCGCCGTATAAATCAACTCCGAGTGTGGCACCCACAGCGGCCACACCACCAGCCACCAACCGCCAAGGGCGGCGCGGCAGCGGCTCGCCCCCCTGTAAACTCGACCAAGTAGGGGGCGGCTGCGCCAGATTTTGGCACAGGACCGGCAGCCAGGCTGCACAGGGAAAGCGATCTTCTAGGCCCTGGAGCTGTTCCCTCGCATCACGGACGGCTAAATGCAGCGGCGTATTGCGAGCAAAGCTACGGAGAAAGCCCTTTAAAAAGGCATGGGCAACCGGGTCTGGCACTGGCTCTCGCATGACTAAGACCTGGGGAATCTGCAGCTCCGCCAAATCTTGAGCCAGCCCCAGCCCATCACAGGAGTTAAAAATTGCGATCGCAAGTCCCCGCTTCACCGCCTTTCTTAGGGCGTACTTCAAATCGGGAATGGTCAGCGAATCTTGGGGGTTAAGACCGATCTGCCCGGCGGCATGGGTCGAAGTATAGCCCTCTTCGGCGCTAACGCTGTTGCTATGCCCTGCAAAAAAGAGAATATCCCACCCCCTTGCATCCCACAGGCACTGGTTCAGCCGATGGCGGGAGGGCGCTGTTAGCATGCAGAGTTCAATGCCCGGCAACGTCTTGAGTAGAGCCCGGTCGGTCTTAAGATCTAGCCCCGTACCGTCACCAAACACCGCCAGTACCCGCACGTTGCGACGACGAGGGGGGCGCGCAGCCCCCTGCTCAAAAAACGGCGCACTCAGCGTCAGTTCAGCCTTTGGGTAGCGATCAAAAAAGTCCCAATGGTGCCAAGGCAACCGCCGCAGCGTCGCCTCCTCGGTTTGCAAGACCAGCTGAATGCTCTCCTCGGGGCTAAGCTGCTCTAAAAGCTTGCTGTACAGGGGTTGAAAGTCGGGGTGATTGAGCCAAACGGCGGTGCGATCGCACAGTTGCCGAGCCGCATCTCGACAGTCCTGGGCCCACGACACATGCTGAACACTATCTGGCCGAATCCCTAGTCGATGGGGTAACCGCAGCGACCGGTAAGCCGTCCGCCACTGTGAATAGCACATCGGCAGATCCGGTGCAGGTGGCAGCTGTCCTCGGCTTTCTACCGAAGGCAGTGCCCCGGCTTCCCCAATTTGAAGAATAACGGGAAACCCTTGTGTAAAGTCACCCTTGCCGACCTTAAGAACAACCCGCTTTCCCATCGCCGATATCCCAACCCAGTGCAAATTACCCACGGCTCAAATCACAAACCGCTCGGTTAGGCTCATGGACTGCCAGCCCACCTGCAAGCTAAACGCCTCCCCCGACTGCCCATCAAAGGACAGCCGCAGGGCATTATCCGTTGCCTTAGACCGGGCCATAAGCACCACTGTCCCGGAGGCATCCACAATTGACAGAACAATCCCTGCAGGGAGACAGGGCAGCGTCTCGGCATCCGTCTGGGCAGGATAAAGCTGTATCACCAGCTCCATCACATCGTCACCAGCAGCCACCCCAACCACCAAAACCACCACCGTAGCTGCATCTAACACCAAACGTTTCGCCCGTCGCAGCCCCGCTGGCGATGCCGTCGATAGCTGACGAAAGGCCGGGGTCAAGGTTTGGGGCGCAATCAGCGCATCCACCGCCTGCCACATCGCTTCAACGGTGCCCTCTAGCCACTGTCCCAGTTGCGTGATGGGACCAGGCTCCGTTTGGGTCAATCCCTGCAAATACTCCGGCAGATCTGCGACAGCTTGCAGGTGGGCCAGCTCAATCTCCACAGGCTGTTGCACCGTCGAAAAGCCTAACAAAGTGGCCTCTCCCGCAGATTCGTCTAACACCACCATCACATACCCAGCCCGTTCTGACCGAGCCTCCAGGGGAATAAAACAGTGCTCGGTCGTCGGGGCCACCGGCCGACATTCTAAGACCCCGATGCCAGGCAAGTGCAGATCGGCGATATCTTCCATCAGGTGCAAGACCGGATTCCAACTGTCGCTAGCCGTCGGCTCAGAAGCAATGCCCAACGCCGTCAAAAAATCATGCACCACCCACACCGCCAGCGTGTTGCGATGAACCCGCCCAGCGATCTCGGCGGAATGATGGGCCTGGGCAAATCGCTGGGCCATCTGGCGGCCTTGTCGGGTAATAGGCCATACCAAAGCGGCGTTTGTGTCCTGTTGCAGCGTTGTCATAAAATCATGCTCCGGTCAAATCTCTTCAAGTCAAAGTTGTGGTCCAGTTAGCGGGAGAATCGAACGCAAAATTCGCGAACGCGTTATGGCGAAAACTGCGGGAAAAGGTCAACCTAGGGGCTCAAGTGTCCCTCACGACGACCAAACTCTCGCAATCGCGAACGGCACTGACGCCGGTAAAAACTCTCTAACGTCTTGAAGGAAACACCAAACTCCGTCTCTAGCACCTGCCAGGGCGTCTCCGGCGGCAGCCGCCGCAGAATCATCACGTAGCAGTTAATTTCAGGATGGCCGGTCACATGGATACGGCGCAGTTCCGTGGCATTGTTCTCCACCCATTCCTGCACCCGTTCCAGAATGGGTGGAATATCGGGCCGCGCCGCCAGGGAATCCAACACACTGGGCCCATCACCCACACTGTCCGATACGTAGCGGTTACGCTCGGTCCGCGCAGCATTTTCTAAATCCTTCAGACGGTACTTGAGATAGGTATTCAACCAGGTCACCACACCAGCCCGGCTCGGATCGTAGGGGGCGCCCGTCCGGCCCTCGCAGAGGTTTTGGCACAGGAAAATCCACGTTAGCTGCAGGGCGTCTTGGTAGTACGGGTTGCGATCGCGCCACAGCTGCGCCTGTACCTGTCGAATCAGCTCCGTCAGATAGCGCTGCCGCTGGGGACTGCCGGCGCCGTGCTGACAGGCCGCACCCGCCAACTGGCGCAGGTCGTCGTGAAAAGTGGTCATTGGTAGCCCTGATCTGCACTGTTTGAGAATTGCACCCATGCAATGTCTCCCCTATAAATCTACGGCTGATGACCTATCGGGGCAAAGTGATCGTTTTCTGCAAACCTCGCTATTGTCTTTTCAAAATTTGTAACCTTTCTATCCCCACTCCTTCCGGAATCACGGTGTGAAGGATGGAGTACAGAACATATAAAGCGGCATTGATATAAACCTCTGCCACGTCCAGAACTGGAGTTTTCCCAGGGCAAAAGCGATAGATTTCAGGCGATACGCATTTTGGATCTACAGGTTTCAAGCTGGACGTGATATAGCCCAAACGGGTACTCGCTGCGGCGGCCTGTCACAGCCATAATAAGCAAAGGCTGGTGTCAGGCAATGGCGTTACCCACTCACAGTTTTATTGTTTACCCATCGTCCATCATTTGGTAGGTCATTTTATGACGGTAGATAATCCTGAAAAAGTTAGAAACCACCTCAAAAAGAGCACTGACATGAAGGTGTTACAGGTCGCAAAAGCACTTCTTCGCCGCCGCTAACGATGCAAGCCACCCTTCAGCTACAGATCTTGACACTAGTTGCGACTCAGGTTGCGGTTCATGTCTGTAGCTGGACGGCAGCTTTGGCCCAGACACCGACACCGACACCAGAAGTCTTAGACCAGTTCTATTCAGAAGGGTTTATATAAACCCTTCTGAA
>JBCBOC010000291.1:0-5560 GCA_039821475.1 Cyanobacteria bacterium J06632_22
CTACCTCGCTCTAAAGATGGTGATGATGCGTCGTCAGATTCCAATGGCGGTCGCCGCGTCCATGACGTTGGTGTAGGCCCGAGAGGGAATTTGCTTGATAACGCCCATAGTTCCAACCCTAATTGACAATAACCTTGAACTCCGATGCTTTGATGACTCATAAAGCTACTGAAGTCGTGGACCACGAAGCCCTGAGCAGAAAGTTGCCGTTTCTGAAACTGCCGCCGCAAACATTGCCTTGAGTCGTATGTGATGGCGCGATGCCCTAGATGAGGACAGCCACCGCCAGAGAAATCCCCTAAAGGAAACTTACAGGACACACACAGACCCCGTAATCCTCTCATCAACACGGAAAACACGGACAGGCTTCACCCACCAGTATGAGGCATTGATGAAAGAGAGGAAATCTCTCTAAAGTTTTAGAACCATAAGGTCCTTAAACATGCTCTCAAAGAGGCTCTACTCAAATCAAGCATTCGCCAAGACGGACATCCAGCAGTTTGCTGTCTAGGCTATTCAGCTAGCTTTCAGTATAACCACCGAATAATGCATTGACGGCTGTTCTTAAAAAGTCATACATAAACTCATAATCCGCGCCATTTTTCTTCACAAACAGGTTAATCAAGCGCACTTGGTTAACGTTAGCTAATTTTTGCCCTAAGTGCTGAGGTTCAACGGCTTGGAAGAGGCGAGGCTCATTTTTCGTAATTCAGAACAGTTTAACGATTTAACGATTGAGAGATTAATTCGGGTTCAGCGAATAATCGAGGAGCTTGCAATAAAGGGCCCTACAAGTTTTACCCAGGGTGTTTACAAAGGGTGTCGAGTTGAGGCATCGCAATTGAAAAAATAGAGGCAAGAAATTGATGCATCCTATGGATCCCTACCACTCGCGCAGAACATCCCAAAGGGAACGGTAGGAAAATATCGTCCTTGGCCTTTACAGCCCTGACTTCTATAGCGTTTGCTACCTTGTTTAGGACATCGTTGGCAGCCAAGTGACCCGTAGGATCGTCCAGCAGCCCGCAACCGCACGCAAACAGTTGTGGCGGTTGCTATCGCTCAGGAAATTTCATCAGGGCAGTTCGTTCCAGTCTTTCGGTCGGCTCGCCCAGTGGTTCGCTGTTGCCTCTCAAACCTGTTCTGAGAGCAACAGCGAACCGTTAGACATTGCTACTGCGAGGACAGTAGCAGCGCCGCTGGGAGCCGCTTAAACGAAAGCCGCTCGTTTTCAACATCCACCACAATAGTGTCTCCCGATTGAAAATCGCCCCGAAGAATCGATTTAGCGATCTGGGTTTCCACTTCGCGCTGAATTGCGCGCTTCAGTGGACGCGCCCCATACACCGGGTCAAACCCAACCTCAGCCAAGAAATCGAGGGCGGCATCGGTCAATCGTAGGGTCATCTTCCGTTCAGCCAGGCGATCTTGTAGCCGCAGCGTTTGCAGCTTGACGATTTCGCGCAACTGCTCGGGCTTGAGTGAGTGGAAGATAATGGTCTCATCCACCCGGTTCAAAAACTCTGGGCGGAAGTTAGACCGCAGCGCCTCTAGAACTCGATTGCGCATTTCCTCATACTGGCTATCGTCGCCAGCCACATCCAAAATAAATTGGGAGCCAATGTTGCTGGTCATAATGATGATGGCGTTTTTAAAGTCCACCGTATGCCCTTGGGCATCGGTCACCCGACCGTCGTCCAGCACCTGCAGTAGAACGTTAAACACGTCCGGGTGCGCCTTCTCAATTTCATCGAAAAGGATGACGGAGTAAGGCCGCCGCCGTACGGCTTCTGTGAGCTGCCCACCTTCGTCGTAGCCCACGTAGCCCGGAGGCGCACCAATTAGGCGAGAGACCGCATGTTTCTCCATATACTCCGACATGTCAATGCGGACAATGGCTTCTTGGGTGTCGAACAGGTAAGCGGCTAACGCCTTGGCCAATTCTGTCTTACCGACACCGGTGGGACCGAGAAAGATGAAGCTCGCCGTGGGGCGATTGGGGTCAGCTAGCCCAGCTCGGGCCCGCTGAATTGCATCAGAAACCGCTGTGACGGCCTCATCCTGACCGATAACGCGTTCGTGCAGCTCATCTTCTAAGGTTAATAGCTTATCCATTTCGGATTGCACCAGCTTGCTGATGGGGATGCCGGTCCACTTAGAGATGATCTCGGCGATGTCCTCTTCGGTCACCTCTTCACGCAGAAGACTTTTACCCGTAGTTTGGGCATCTGCTAGGCGGGCCTCTGACTTTTGCAGTTCCTGCTGGAGGTCCGTGAGCTTACCAAACTTAAGCTCAGCCGCTCGATTTAGGTCGTAGTCGCGCTCAGCCTGCTGAATTTCGATATTGACCCGGTCAATTTCTTCCTTCAGGGACTGAATTTCGTCGATGACCCCCTTTTCAGACTGCCATTGGGCATTGAGGGCACGCTGGTCCTCTTTGAGATCTGCCAGCTCTTTTTCGATCCGCTCTAATCGCTCTAGGGAGGCCACATCGCTTTCTTTCTGTAGCGACAGTCGCTCCATTTCTAACTGCAGAATCTTGCGGTCGACCTCGTCCAGTTCCTCGGGCTTAGAGGTAATCTCCATTTTCAGCTTAGCCGCAGCCTCATCCACGAGGTCAATGGCTTTATCTGGCAGGAAGCGATCGCTGATGTAACGGGTAGAGAGGGTCGCTGCTGCGACTAACGCACTGTCGGCAATCTTCACTGCGTGGTGAACTTCATAGCGCTCTTTGAGGCCGCGCAAAATTGAGATGGTATCTGGGACACTGGGCTGGTCCACATAGACCTGCTGAAAGCGACGCTCTAAGGCGGCATCTTTTTCAATGTATTTGCGGTATTCATCTAGGGTGGTGGCCCCAATACAGCGCAGTTCGCCCCGCGCCAGCATCGGCTTGAGCAGATTACCGGCATCCATGGCCCCCTGGGTCGCACCAGCACCCACGACAGTATGAATTTCGTCAATAAAGAGGATGATCTGACCTTCCGAATCGGTCACTTCCTTGAGCACAGCCTTGAGACGTTCTTCGAATTCGCCGCGATACTTGGCCCCAGCAATCAGCGCCCCCATATCTAGGGCAATCAGCTTGCGATCGCGCAGTGATTCCGGCACATCACCGTTGATAATTCGCTGTGCTAGGCCTTCTGCAATGGCGGTTTTACCGACGCCAGGCTCACCGATTAAGACGGGGTTATTCTTGGTGCGACGCGACAAAATTTGAACCGTTCGACGAATTTCATCATCCCGACCAATCACCGGATCGAGTCGCCCCTGCTTGGCAAACTCGGTCAGGTCGCGGCCATATTTTTCGAGCGCTTCGTACTTCCCTTCTGGATTTTGATCGGTCACTTTTTGGTTGCCCCTCACTTGGTCTACTGCGGTTTTGAGCGTTTTCTCATTGAGGCCAAACTCACGCATCACGGCTTGGCCTAAGCGGTCATCCTTGGCATAGCCCAATACCAGGTGCTCAACGGAAATATAATCATCGTCGTAGGCTTTGCGGTAGCCCTCAGCCCGGTCTAAGAGCTGATCCAATGACCGGCCCAGGTAAACGGAACCCGCGTCACCACTGACCCGAGGCTGCTTGTCAATGAAGGCTCGGGTCAAATCGCTCAGGTTGCTAATCTTGACGCCCGCCTTCTGCCAGATACTGCCCGCCAGGCCATCCTGCTCCAGTAAAGCCAGCATCAAATGCTCACTTTCAATTTGCTGCTGGTTGGCCTGCTTGGCCAGATCTGGCGTTTGGGCGATGGCAGCCCAGGCTTTCTCAGTAAATTGATTGGGATTGGTCGGTTGCATCGTGACCTCCTGAACTCCGGCTAAGGTTCCGACCTGGGCCCATACATGACTGACAGCGCCTGAGTCGGATTGAAACTAAGTATTTTTCGAACAGGACGGTTTTGGGATCGGCAATTGGGGGATCGGCAATTGGGAGATGAGCGCGCTGCGGAATCCAACCGTCCTGTTTGCATTCTATAAAGACCGTGGCGGTCAGCAGGATCGGTGTTCATACCCCTTTGGGTAGGTATTGCCGCCCGATCTCGAAATTTCGCTGGCGGCTGTCTAAACAGAGCCAGCTATCCCAGCGCCTGGAACCCTCAGCATAAATTCGGGTCGTTTGAGGGGAGACCAATGGGCGTCCCCCTCAAGTGATACGCCAGGAGTGTAAGCCGTGCTGACGAAACCCCGATACGACTATGCCCCCCGCTATCGACCGCGCTCGCCCGTGGGGTATTTCAGAAAATATCTGAAGCAAAGTGCGATCGCACTGGTGACTTTCCTCGTTACAGCCAGTCTACTGAACCAAATTATCCCCAGTCCGGCCATTCCGCCTAACGTCGTCTTCGTTAGCCCCAAATACGCCCATTACCAAGCCCACAAAGACGAGTACAACGCCCTGTTCTTTGGGTCCAGTCGGGTTTACAACCACATCGTGCCAGAAACCTTTGATCAGACGGCCGCAGCCGCTGGTGCGACGGTCCGAAGCTTTAACTTTGGTATCCCAGCACAGCGGGCACTGCCAGGGTATGTACTGCTCAAAGAGGTCCTGCGAACGCCCCCCAAGGACCTCAAGTGGGTATTTATCGAAACCCCCCTAGATCCCGGCTATGAACCGATTCAAAATGCCAGGACCAATCGCGCCATCTATTGGCACAACGCCGAAAATACCCGAACGGCTCTGCGCTACGTCCTGACCTCCGATGAGACCCCCCTCAGAAAAGCTGTCCTAGCCTTTAGTCATTTGCTGCCCTTTGCTTACAACGAGTTCAACCTTGGTCGACTGTTTTATCAGTGGATTCCAGTCCAGAACTTTACAGAAGAGGAACAGGCGGTCAGCAAACAAGTGCTCGAACATCGTGGCTACTATCCTCTGAGCAGTGATACCGATCCGAAGCGACAAACCTTTCTAGCTCACCTGGCCCGCTATCGACAGTCTATGGAAACGTTAAGTGCGCAAAAAGCGTCTATGGATCGCAGGGCAACCCCCCTTGATAGCGGTCAACGCTGGCTACTACAGGCACTGGTCGAAGAGGTTCAGCGCGCTGGCGCAGAGCCTATTTTCATCATCCCCCCGACGATGGAACCGCAGTATGAGCTCCATCGTGCCCACCAGTTGGGCTATATTCCGACCCTGCTGTCTTACAACGATCCCGATCGATATGCCCGCTTCTACGCGCTGGAAAATCGACATGATAGCGAACACTTGAACGATACAGGCTCGCGTCAGTTCACCCAGCAGATCGCTAGAGACGTTTTTGGAAGGTAGCGGCACTACACCATGATTTTTACTGAGTTTCGTTTTCTCCTATTTTTTGGCATTATTTTCAGCCTTTATTGGCTGATCCAACGTAATACTCCGCGAAAAATCCTCATCCTAAGCGCCAGCTATCTGTTCTACGGCGCATGGGACTGGCGATTTCTGTCTATTCTGATCGGCTCGACGCTGGTGGACTACTACGTCAGTCTAAAGATCGCCAATACCCAACCGTCCCGTGCCCGCCGGCATTGGTTAATGATCAGCCTGTGCACCAATCTCGGTGTCCTAGGCGTCTTCAAATAC
>JBCBOC010000764.1:0-2213 GCA_039821475.1 Cyanobacteria bacterium J06632_22
CCTTCCCAAAACAGCTCACCCTCACGCCAGCCGTTGGATTCTAGACCAAAGTAGTTGCCCTCAGCGGTAAGGACAAAGCGAAACAGCGCCCCTGTGGCAGCATCGAGGCCCATGACCTCGGTTGTGAGGGGCTGCCCTGCGGTCTCCTCGTTGGTGGAAACAGCGCCGCCCTCAAACCAGAAGTCTTCGAGCGTCCGCTCGATCGTCCAGTCGTAGGTGACATCCTTGATCTGACAGGACCAGGTCCCCTCAAAATAGGCTAAATCTTCTAGGTAAAGGCTGGGGACGGCAGCGGGCTGGGCCGAGGCTGATGGCGCGATCCCCAGCATCAAAACCGCCAACCCTAAACCACAGTATGGTCGGCAATACATCATCAGAAAATAAGCAGTGTTTTCATACTATAAGGTTCCTATTGTTAAGGGTGTTAAGAATGCCTGTGAAAGCGCGACCCCGGAACTTGTGGACGACTGGCCGCTGTTGTTGGACTGGCGCTGACTAACGCGTTTAAGCTAGAAACATGCTGCCTGATAGACCTTTACCTGAGTCTAAAACTGAACCGGACCGGATCCATCATCGTTGGATGGCTCGGGCACTAGAACTGGCGGAAACGGCAGGGGCTGAGGGGGACGTGCCAGTTGGGGCAGTGGTGGTTGGCCCCGACCAAACGGTTTTGGCAGAAGCGGCCAACCGCCGTGAACGGGACCACGATCCAACGGCCCATGCTGAGATCTTGGCGCTTCGTCAGGCCGGGCAACGTCTGGGGAACTGGCACCTGAACGACTGTACGCTATACGTCACCCTGGAGCCGTGCCCCATGTGTGCGGGGGCAATTATCAATGCGCGGCTGGGGCTGCTGGTATATGGCCTGGGAGACTACAAATCCGGCGCGGTACGTTCGGTGTTGAATATTCCTGACGGGGCGGCCTCATTTCACCGACTGACGGTAGTGTCGGGCGTTTTAGAGGATGTTTGCAAAGAGCAGCTGCAGGGATGGTTTCGTCAGCGTCGGGCCGAAAATCGCCGCATGGCGGATCGCTGATACTGTGGGCACAATAGGCATGGCGACAGGGGTCGTCGTCGATTAAGGCATTGAGCGTACTGCGGTCGCGCACAAACGTGCTGAGCCAACGTCATAGGGGCTAAGGTTTGCAGCGGCGGCCTTTACACCCTAGGATATTTGCTACAAAACTTAACACTTAATACAATCAAAATTGTTCGTCTAGACCTTAGACAAACTTGAAAGTGTCATTTTGTCCTACCGGCTTGGGGGTTTAGCCCCGTATTCTGGGGCCAGAGTGCTGGGGTTGCTAGCTAGCTGAGGGGCCATGGTGTGCCGTTGGTTTCAGGATTAGGCTGGCCTGCCTGAGATGCCTTAGGCGACCTGGCAACCGCTATGTTTCAGGGTCTGTTCTGCGTTGTTTCCATGTTGATTGAGTCGCAAGTGCCAAAATCATTGCCCCCATCCGATGCGAAAGCCCGCGCTCCAAAGCGCGATGGCTCTAGCTGCCCGGTTTGGGCCTCGCGAGTGTCTCCCTGGCTAGCACCGCTAGCCTATGCCCTAGGGCGCTGGATTGTGCTGCCGCTCTTTTTTAAGGACATCAAAGTGATGGGGTTGGGGAATATTCCCCACACGGGTGCGGTGCTGTTAGCGCCAACCCATCGTTCCCGCTGGGATTCGCTGTTGGTGGGTTACGTGGGCTGGCTGGCGACCAAGCGCTACCTACGGTTTATGGTCACGGCGGACGAGTGCTTAGGACTACAGGGTTGGCTGATTAAGCGGCTCGGTGGGTTCCCTGTCCACGGCAAGCGACCTGCGATCGCAACCCTACGTCATGGTGTTGCCCTCTTGCGGCAGCATCAAATGCTCGTGATTTTCCCGGAGGGAGATATCTTTCGAGCTACCGACATTCAGCCGCTAAAGCCAGGGCTATCGCGATTGGCCCTGCAGGCAGAAAGCAGCGAACCTGGCTTGAAAGTCAAGGTTGTGCCCATTCATATCGGCTATAACCAGGCTTGCCCCGTGCGAGGGAGTCGGGCATACATTAGCATCGGCGAACCCCTTGAGACGACTAGCTATGCCCAGGAGGGCTGCGGTAAAGCCCAAGCGAAGCAAATGACTGCAGACCTAAAGGTGGCTCTGGAACGGCTGGCGGGGCAACCCACGCCACGCCCTGAGCAAACTATGGCTGGAAGTGCGGCTGATTAGAAGACAC
>JBCBOC010000622.1:0-3094 GCA_039821475.1 Cyanobacteria bacterium J06632_22
AGAGAATGCGATCGCGAATCGCCTCTAAAAACACATTACGGGCAACCACCCAAATTCGACCTAAATGCATATCACGGTTCTAGATTGAGATTCTCGCACGCCAATTATCATGTCACGTCGTCACCGGCTCCCGGACTCGCCGCTCCACCGAAGACTCACAGGTCACCTGGGCCACAGGCGTGACCTCCCGAGGCTGGGAGGGATCGGTGGGGGGGTTGGCCTGACGCGGCACAATCGTACACACCTTCTCGTAAAAGTGCCCTGAGGACAGCGCTGTGGGCCCTAGCCAGTTGGCCCGGAGGCGCAGCTGATAGCCATTGTTGGCTTCAGCCGGGGCGGGGGCATCTAAGCTCCAAAAGGTGCGCTCGTCATCGGCGTTAATATTAACCCGGCTGGCCAGACGGTTCATGCCTTCGTCCAGGTTTAGCAGCCAGCGCTCGACCCGGGGCCAGGGGGCATTGTCCAGCTCGGCCTTGAGGAGGCTCGCCGCATTATTTAGCAGGGGAATGCCCTGGGAAGCTTGAATATCCGGCTCGCGCACCTGGAAAACAAAAGCACTGTTGTCGATGTCCTCGGCCATGAGGCTTGGGTAGGTCTTCAACCAATCCTGTACGCGGAAGTGAAACATCAGCCAGCTCATCAGCAACAGGTTGACCAGCAGCAGCAGCAGCAGGGGCTGACGGGCCTCTTTCTTGGGCAGCTTAAGCTCCAGTTTCCAGTTCACAAAGCGGGGCAATGCCGCCACCAGGGTCGCCAATACGGGCCAGCTCACCACCGCCAACCGCAGCCGATCATCGGTCCACGGGTTGAAGAGGAAAATGCACATCACCGCGCCGGTGATCCAGGGGCCTAGGGTAAACCCAAAGATTTCGGGCGTTTGGTCAAATATCGTGGGCGGATTGAGTGACAGCCCCCACCATAGGGCAATGGTCAGAAACATCCAGCTGGCGGTGCTGAGAACGTTGACGGTGGCGATTTGGGCGTCGGTGCCCTCGGCAATGGCGGCCATCAGCCAAGAAAATAGGCTCAGCAGCAAAATGGTTTGCCAGGCAAAATAGCGCGGCGGGGTCAGCAGACCTCTAATTTGTCCGAAGACATCTTGAATCAAGTCGACCATTTTAGACGCGCCCCTCCGCTGCAATCAAATAAGACCGCAAAACCAGCAAGGCCAGTAACGCACTGAAACTCAAGGCGTTGGCCTGCAATACCGCGGTAATAATGTGGTTTGACGCCTGCTGGTATAGGTTGCGCCCGGTGCGCGCCCGCTCGTACTTGTCCGCGCGGGCCAGATCCTTGGGCTTTTCGGGGACGCTCCAGCGCCCGGTCATGCGCATGAGCAGCTCTAGCCCCTTCAGCTTGACCACCAGGGCAACAAAAAAGGCAATTAATCCCGCGACCAAAATTTTCCATTCCATCCCGGGCCACAGACCGTTGGTAATCAGCCGGTCAAACATGATGTAGCTAATAATCTGGGCGCGGGTACCCACATCCGCAAAGCGCTCTAGCGCCAAAAAGCTAAACCAGCCCACCACGGTCGACATGAGGTTCATGGTGGTGGCGTATTGGATGCTGGTTTGGTACCCCAGCCGTAGCCGCTGACGTAGGACGTTACCTTCGATTGCGATCGCAATCATCAGAAACATCATCTGAAACGCCACGGCCTTAAGTGGAAAGACTGGCTCAAACTCGTTCATAAATCGTTCAACGCCGCCCCAACCGGCTACACTTAGTTCGCTATCACATCGCTATGACATATAGGGTATACCCCAACTCCCGGCTCGCACCGCCACTCAAAGAAAAAATCCTTCCGCCGAGCGCCCCACCGAGCAGCCGCTAGAATCATAAATGCTGTGGTGCGCCCCCTCACCCCCCAGCCCATAACTCCCTCAAAACCCCGCTACCCACATGGTCCGTACCGGCATCGGCATCCGCACCGCCCAAAAGAACTCCGAGCGCATCGTCGGCCAAATCCACGTCTATGACGGAGAAGGCAAGGGTAAATCCCAGGTTGCCCTAGGCGTGGTGCTACGCTCCATCGGCCTCGGCATCAAAACCTTTATGGAAAGCCGGGTACTGCTACTGCGGTTTCTCAAAGGCCCCGGCCGCACCTACGACGAGGATGCTGCTATTGAGGCGCTACAGCGGGGCTTCCCTCACCTGATCGACCAGGTACGCACCGGACGGGCCGAGTTTTTTGGCCCCGACGACGTCACTAAATTTGATAAGCAAGAAGCCCAGCGCGGATGGGATGTGGCCAAGGGCGCCATCTCCTCGGGGCTTTACTCGGTGGTGGTCCTAGATGAGATTAACCCCGTTCTAGACCTAGGACTGCTAGATATCCATGACGTGGTGCGCACCCTCAAACGCAAGGACGAACACCTGGAGGTCATTGCTACCGGGCGAGCCGCACCGCCAGAGCTGATCGAGATTGCCGATCTGCATTCTGAAATGAAGCCCCGCACCTATGCCCATTCCGAAATCCCAGGGCTTAGCGGCATCGAAATCTACACGGGCGACGGCAAGGGCAAATCCACCAGTGCCCTCGGCAAAGCCCTCCAGGCCATCGGTCGCGGCATCAGCCAGGACAAGTCCCACCGGGTGATGGTGATCCAATGGCTGAAGGGGGGCAATGGGTATACCGAAGATGCCGCCATCGCCGCCCTGCGCCAGAGCTACCCCAACCTAGTAGACCATCAGCGCTGCGGCCGCGATGCCATCGTTTGGCGCGGCCAGCAGCAAGAGATTGATTATGTAGAAGCAGAGCGGGGCTGGGAAATTGCCCGCACGGCCATTGCCTCGGGTCTGTACAAAACCATTATTCTCGACGAGCTGAACCCGACGGTGGACTTGGAGCTACTGCCCGAGGAGCCAATTATCCAGGCGCTGCTGCGTAAGCCCCGCGATACCGAAGTGATCATTACCGGACGCTGCAAAACTCAGCCGGGCTATTTTCAGCTTGCCAGCGCTCACTCAGAAGTCTTCTGCCACAAGCACTATGCCGAGCGAGGGGTAGAGCTGAAGCGCGGCGTGGATTTCTAAGAAGAAAAGCTACTGTGGCTTTCTCATGTAAACCGGCAGAACCGAACATATAGAG
>JBCBOC010000239.1:0-6079 GCA_039821475.1 Cyanobacteria bacterium J06632_22
GCTGGTCTTGGCTTAAAAGCCGTATCCGCAAGTGCCTCGACCAGTTCGACTCGCTACGAGAGGCCATCGAGCATATCCTCAAGCTCGCGTCCTAATCTATATGGCGACGGCTATATAAACGGCTAACGTTGCAAACCTTGGCAAAATCAAACGTGGGCAGCATCCAATACCGGTGCTACCCACGTTTAATCATTATTTGGGTCTATCGCGAAGCTGCAATAGCACCTGGCAATTGCATGCTCTACAGCAGCCCTTGCTCCTCTAGGAACTCGCGAGCCACTTCATCAGGCTCTTTGCCATTGCCTGCGACTTCCCAGTTTAGAGCACCCATGGTTTCGTCATCTAACACAGCCGTTACCCCGTTCAGGATGTCAGCAATCTCGGGGTTGGCATCAAGGGTTTCCTGACGCACAAAGGGTGCGATCGCATAGGGCGGCCAGAAGCTCTTGTCATCGTCCAGCACCAACAGATCCATCGCCACAATCTGACCATCGGTGCCGTAGCCCGTGGTCACATCTACATCACCATTTTCTAGACCGCTGTAGAGTAGGCCCGGATCTAAGGACTTCACATCGGCAAAGTCTAGTCCGCCATACACTTCTTTCATGGCGGGCAGACCGTCACTACGGTCAGCAAACTCTAGGTCAGTGGCAAATATTAAGTCGCTAGCCTGTCCAGCCACATCGCTAACGCTGGTGATACCCAGCTCGGTAGCGCGGTCCTTCATCATGACAAAAGCATAGGTGTTGTTGAACGAGCCTGGCTGAAGCAGCGTCACATTAAACTGCTCAGCGTATTCGCCCTTGACCACGTCGTACACGTCCATCGTCGACATGTTGGCATCGTATTCCTTGCCCAGGTGAACCAGCAGCGCCGTACCTGTGTACTCGGGGTACATGTCAATTTCACCCGCCAACAGTGCCGCATGATTTTCGCTCGTGCCCCCAATCGCCCGATAGTCGGCATCGTAGCCCGCATTATCAAGGACCATCTCGAACATGTGGCCCAGTAGATACTGCTCGGTGAACTCCTTGGAACCAATTCTGATTTTGGTACCGTCACTCGCACCGCCACCGCTACAGGCAGATAGCATCGCAGCCAAGAGAGCAGCACCGAGTAGAGCGCGTCGATTAAACATGGATTACTTCCTTAAGATGAGAGGTTAATAACAGTGTGTGGGTGCACCAGGATCGAGATGCCCAGAGTACGGACAAACAGAACCCGGTGCCCGGAGCGACCAATGCCTAGGACGCTGTGGCCCGTAATTGGGCCGCGCCTCGGGTGGCTTGGTGCTGGTAGTAGCTCATCACCAATTCAAAACCGGTAATGACCGCAATACTGATCACGGCCACGATCAGCAGCCCAAGACCTAGAGACGGCGTTTGCTGGAGTTGGGTCAGGCCCAGGACTAGCCAAACCAGGGCTACCGCCGCAGCACCAAAGGTCACCAGTGTGATCGGCCAGGCGTTGCCGCGACTGCCGCGACGTGGCCACAGCGTCGCAATGAGCCCTAGAATCAACACCGGCAAGCCCATGGAACGATATTCGGCATGGAGACCGGTCAGAACGATCGGGTCGCCGCCCGCAACGGTCTGGATTTCCCAGGGCAGCATGATGCCAAAGATCAGCGGCATGACCGCAATGACACACAGTAGCCCCAGCAGTCCGCCCGACTGTCGTTGTTGACTGTCAATGACCAGCCCTGCCGGGGTGACCCAGGACTGGAGCCGACCAAAGGCCTCTTCAAAGTAAAAGGCCAGCATCGTTGCCGGAATCGCCCCGAGCAGCATGACATGGTCGCGATTGAGCTGGTGACCCCGCAGGATTAAATCCCCTAGGCCACCTGCACCGATGAAGCCGCCAAAGGTGGCACTGGCCACAATCACCACCGCCGCGGTGCGAATCCCGGCCATAATGACTGCGATCGCAACGGGCAACTCCACCTGCATCAGCACGCCAATGTCACGCATGCCCATACCCTTGGCCGCCTCTGTCATGCTGGGGTCCACCTGCTGAATGCCCACCAACGTATTGATCAGTACCGGCAACGTGCCAACAAAAGTCAGGGCCAGCAGCGTCGGCGGACGACCAATCCCCAGCAGCGGCAACGCCAGGGCCAGCACGGCCAGAAACGGCAGCGTATTGCAAACCTTGCCAACATTCAGCAGAATCTGGCGCAGCCAGTCTACCCGAGAGCCAATGATGCCAAAGAGAACACCCAGCACAACGGCAATCGCCAGGGCAATAAAGGTCATCTGCAAATGCTGGTTCAGGGCCGTTGTGAAATCCTGAGAGCGCTCAATGAAGTACGCCCACATCTCTTGAAAAAGCATGTCTTTCTCCTTAGGTTGGGTCGTACTTAAGTCTGGGTCGCGCCGGGCAAGGCCCGCTCAATCTTGCCGATCAAAAAGTCAAAGACAATAGCTAACAGCGCTGTCCCCAATGCCCCGGCCACCACTTTGTCGTTACGCCCAGCGGCAATCCCTTCAAAAATAAGCTTGCCAAGGCTGCTGGCACCAAAATACGACGCCAAAATCGCCAAACTGATCGTCGACACCGTCGCGATGCGGATGCCCGCAAAAATAATCGGCAGGGCCAACGGCAACTCCACCTGCAGCAAGATACTGCGCGGCTTCATGCCCATGCCACGGGCAGCCTCAATAATCGCCGGGTCTACCCCTTCGATACCCACCGCCGTATTGCGCACAATAGCCAGCAGCGAATACAGCGTCAGCGCGATCACTGAAGGCGTAAAGCCAATGCCCACAATCGGAATCAGCAGACCAAACAGGGCCAAACTGGGAATGGTGTAAAGCATGCCCGTCAGCCGAATCACCGGACTGTACAGCTGATGGACCCGCGTAATCAAAATACCGAGGGGAATACTAATCAGCGTTGCCAACAACAGCGTCACAAAGGTGATCAGCAAATGCCCACCAAGAAACTCCAGGACCCGGTCAGGGCGACCGATGCCGGGCACGTAGTACAGCACGCCGTCTTTGAGGCTGACGAAAAATTCGCCCAAATTCTGCAAAAATTCCATGGCGTACTCCTATCGACCCGCCGGGGCGGGCTGGGTTTCGGCAATCAACCGCTGGGCATCTTCAACAGTGACCATACCCGTTAACCGCCGATGTCCGTCGGTGACCGGCAGGTAGCGGATGCCGTAGCTCAGCATGGTTGAAAAGGCATCTTTCATGGTGGCCTCTTCTTCCGTCGTGGAGATGGGCTGGTGCAGTATCGCCTTAGCCGGGCTGTTGAGGTGAGATTGGGCCTCTTCTAACACGACATAGCCTGCAAGCTGGTCCAT
Organism: Cyanobacteria bacterium J06632_22; assembly: GCA_039821475.1. Lineage (GTDB taxonomy): Bacteria > Cyanobacteriota > Cyanobacteriia > Phormidesmidales > Phormidesmidaceae > CAWUKV01. The sequence goes on from JBCBOC010000239.1 coordinate 3,311, forward strand.
ATCGTCCGTAATGAACAGGCTATCGGCGGCGTGCGATCGCATCTTTGCCACCAAATCCCCACCGCTGTCGTTGACATTACCGAGCGGCGGCTGAGTCTGCATCGCCTCGCCCACCCGCACCAGCGTCAGCCGCTTCAGCCCGCGATCTGCGCCTACAAAGTCGGCAACAAAAGCATTCGCTGGCGTAGACAGAATGTTTGCAGGCGTATCGTACTGCTCTAGCACGCCCCCCACCTGCAAAATACAAATCAGCGTTCCCATCTTCAACGCTTCGTCGATATCGTGGGTGACGAACATGATGGTTTTCTTGAGCTGCTTTTGCAGACGCAAAAACTCATTTTGCAACCGATCCCGCGTAATCGGGTCGATCGCACCAAAGGGTTCGTCCATCAGCATCACCGGCGGATCTGCTGCCAGCGCCCGGGCTACCCCCACTCGCTGCCGCTGACCTCCGGAAAGCTGCTTAGGGTAGCGATTACGGAACTGAGCTGGGTCCAGGCCGACCACCTCTAACAATTCGTCAGCCCGGCGATCAATCTTGGCCTTATCCCATCCCAACATTTTGGGTACAACGGCAATATTGTCGCGAATGGTGAAATGGGGAAATAAACCAATTTGCTGAATGACATAGCCAATGCCGCGCCGTAGCTCCACCTGATTTTGCTTCAGTACATTGCGACCCCCGACAAAAATTTCTCCGCTCGTCGGCTCAATCAAGCGATTCACCATCTTCATGGTGGTGGTTTTACCACAGCCGGACGGCCCAATCACAACACAGGTTTCACCCTCTGGTACCGACAGGGTGAGGTGATCGACCGACGGCTTAGTCGCGCCGGGATAGACCTTCACCACGTCGTTGAACTGAATCATCGGAATCACAGGGAGTTTCCTCTATTGCAACAATAGAATCGAGAGAGAAACAAATCGAACAATCCAAGATCAGAAAGTCTCATCAATCAATTCTGGTGAGTGCACATGACAAAAAATAAGTTCTGTTAGAACAACCCTAACGAGAACCAGAAATTACCATATGAAGGCTCACTCACGGTTTTGAAATGCCTAAACCCATGCACGTCAGGACTAAAGCTTTCCCTTATCAGAAAGCCATGGCTGTCAAGCAGACGCGGTTTAGAATTACGCGCGTAAAGACATCACGCGGAACCATCGCACCGTTTGAGCTATCCATGATCTCCAGAGGAGTGGACTCGGTTAACACCCTAACACCCCATCTCCCAGGACCAAGGGTCACGCGCCACATCTATCGATTTTTTTCATAAAAGTAAATATTTTAGGCGACGTTGGGGGTGAAGTCCGACGGGCGCAGCGTCAATGCAAAAAGTGCGATCGCAACGGTCAGTCCGCCCGCCACAAAAAACGGCAGCGAATAGCCAAAGCTCACCAGCAGGCCCGAAATCGCCGGCCCCACGGCGTTAGAAATGCTCAAGTATGAAGAATTAGTACCCAGCGCCTCCCCCTGGGATGCCTCGCTAGACCGTAACGACACGAGGGAATCCAGCAACGGTGCGGGAAAGGCATTGACCATGCCAAAAAAGACCAAAATCACCCAAAATGCGGAAATCGTAGGAAAAGAGGGAAACAAAATGAGTAATATTCCCCTGAGCAAAAGCGCCCCCACCAATAGATTCACCAACGATATACGCTGACGCAACGGCTCTAGCAAAAACACCTGAGCCAAGAAGGCCAAGACTCCAAACACCACAAACGTAATCGCCAAATTTTTCGTATCTTGGCCCAGCACATTCAGGAAAAAGGGCTGATAGGCAAAGGTGAAAATAGTAAACGTGCTCCCCACCAGAAACGTCATCACAAATACCCGCCCCAGCTTAGGATCCCGGAACGAGTTCATCAGCTTGTCGAACCCAAAATCGCCCATCGACAAACGGAATTCTGAGCAGGTTGCCGGCGGACGCGTCTCGGGAACAAACACACAGCACAGCCCTGCCGCCACTAGCGCAATCACCGCCGACACCACAAAGCTCATCCCCAGACTCGTCACCCCCGGCAGCGTAGGCAACGTCTGGGCCAGATAAGCCAACGGCGGCCCCAGCACAAACCCCAGCCGAAACATGCCCCCAAAAATGCCAAACGCCTGCGTTCGCTGGTCCGGCGTCGTAATGTCGCTGATAATGGCCTGGGCAATCGAATTATTGCCCCCCGTGAGTCCATCGAACATTCGGGCCAAGTACAGCAGCCAGGCAAACGGCGTCACTGCCGCTAGGGCATTTGCCCCCACCGTGCCCAGTAGGCTCAAAATCAACAGCGGTTTGCGCCCCAGTCGGTCCGACAGGCGACCCAAAATCGGCGTGCCAAAGAACTGCGATGCCGCAAAGCCCGTCGTCAGCAAGCTGGCCTGAAAGTCACTCAGCCCAAATTCCTTGGCATAGGGGTACAGCGTTGGGATGATGATGGTAAAGCTGATGGAGTTGATCAGCGCCACCAAAGCAACGACCCAAAACTTAAACGGCAGCCGCGGTGACGAGTCAGACATGACGCATGACGAAATGTAAAGAGCCCTGTCACCATATCAAGGTTTGGAGTGCTGAGTAGGGGCGCTGCGCTGGGTGAGACGGAGAGAACAGCTCAGCCATCAGCCCATAGAAGAATCCTGAGCAGACACACAAGTCGAATCTGTTATTTGCATAGTGCTCTTTATAGCGCTCGCCACTTTGCTTCTAAGAAAATGGCCCAATAGGCGTATTTTCTTCCAGGGTTAACCCAGCGCACCGTGTTGGGCCAAGCGCTTAGGAC
>JBCBOC010000065.1:0-10378 GCA_039821475.1 Cyanobacteria bacterium J06632_22
CCGAGCAGTGGGGCCTGACCCCCGATACCGCCGAAAAATCAACCCTGATGACCTTGACCGGGGCCCTGGCCGAAGGCTTTTACCAGGCTGAGCTGGAGCAACAGCGTCAGCGGGTTAAGCAGCCTTCAAAACCGCTGTTTACCCTGCTCGAAAAGCTAGAACAAACGGACGGCTTAGAGGCACGTCTCCAGCTGGTGGTCGATGAAACCCATCGCTTTGTCGGTGCTGCTCAGTCTTCCGTATTTTGGTTTGATGCCCAAACCCGGCAGTTTCAACATCGCGTCAGCAATCAGTGGCAGCGCCGGACGGGGACAACACGAGCCTGGAAAGGCTCCCAAACCCTGATGGCGGACGACGTTAAGGGGTTTTACCAGTCCCTCTCCAACGGTGAGATGGTGGTGATCGGTGAGGCTGAAAGCTCCTTGAAGGCGGGCATGGTAGGCCGACTGATGAGCTACATCCAAGCCCAGTCCTTGCTGGCTGCGCCCATCATGCTCGATCACGAGCTGCTGGGCTTTATTTCTGTCGAAGGGGCCGGCCCTCGGGTGTGGACAGAGCCTGAGCGGTCCTACCTGCAGGGGGTGGCACGGTTGCTGGGGCTGACCATGCCCGCTGCCGAGATGACCGATGAAATTGCCCGGGTCAAGGCTAATCAGGTGTTGACCGCTGGGCTAACCCAGAGCATTCACAGTGATAGTGACTGGCAGCAGGTGCTGTCGCTCTGTGCCGAGCAGCTCTACGAACAGCTCGGGATCGAAAATCTGGTCGTCCTACGTCCCGATCTGGAGCACGGTGGCTTTGAAAGCGGCTTCCAAAGTCATTACGGTCAGGGTAAACCCGCCCTCCGCTCCGACTGGCGAACTCTCCACGATTTAGATTGGCAGCTACTAGAGCAAAGCTCATCGCCCATTTGCCTGGAAAACCTTGAAGATGATCTGAAACTTGTGGCTTGGCGACCCCGATTTTTAGAAATGGGGGCTAAATCGGTGATGGCCTGCAACGTCACGCCGGGACGTGCGCCTGAGGGGGTGATCATGGTGACGGCCAGCACCAGTCGCCGCTGGAGCCAGGCCGATCAGGACTTGCTCCAGGCGGTGAGCCAGCAGGTCGGGCTGCTGCTGCACCAATGGCAGCTACAGCGCCAAGCCGATCAGCAGACCCAGCTCCACGAAACCATGCAGTGGGGCCTGCGCAACCTGCAACGGGTGTTTAACCCGACCCAGCTCGAGCAAACGGCGACCCACCATATTGCACAGCTGCTGCAGGCTGCCATGGTAACGCTGATTACCTGGGAGCCCAAGCAAGCCCAGGCCAAAATTGCGGACGTGGTGATTCGCCAAAAGGGCTTTGCCGTCCAGGTCGATCAGACCCTCTCTGTGAATGGCGATGCGATTATTAGCTGGGCGCTGCAGACGGATGGCATTTTGCCCCTCAATTTAGAAGATTTACCCGACATTACCCGGCAATGGCTGCAGGGGCCCCACGGTTGCGAAATCCTGCTGGTGGCGTTGCGAACGGCTCCGGAACATGAGCCCAACGGCGTGATTGTGCTAGCGGACCACAGCGATCGCCAGTGGACGGACCAGCAAATGAATATGCTGGCGATTTTGGTGAACCAGTTGGCCTGGTGTCGGCGTCATCTACTGTTGACCGAACGCCTGTCGAAGAAACAGCGCAAGCTGGCGGAGCTGAACTGGTACAAGCAGCACCAAATTGACCAGATGCAGCGTCAGTTAAGCAACGCCCTACAGCGGCTTAATGCCTTTTCCTTTGAGCATAACTTTGCCACTAATCCGCGCTATCAGCAGATGCTGCGGCATCTCCAGCTGATCTCAGAGCGGCTTAATTATCTCTCCCAAAAGGAGCGGTGGGCGCTGCAAAAGACCTATGAGACGCTGCCGCTGGTTACCCTACTCAACCGGCTGATGGATCGGGTTAACCCCATCGTTCAGAAAAAGCAGCTTTGGTCCAAGGTGCACTGCGAAAGTAACCTGTCCCTCGCTGGGGACATGCAGAAAATCGAGTTTATTCTGTACGAACTGATTGCCAGAGCTTGCGATCGCGCTCCTGCGGGGGGGCGGGTTGATATTTGGTGCCGCCAACTAGACCGCAAATGGCTAGAAATTTCCATCACCGATAGCGGCGAAGTCAGCGCCAAGCTGGTCAATGCCTTGATGAACGAGCACAGTCAGGATGCGCTAGTGGACTCTATTTTGGTGCGGTCGCCGGGCCTACAGCTGAATATCTGCCGATCCCTAATGAGCCATCTGGGCGGTGAGTTCATCTTGGAGCAGCTGCAAGATAACCGCACCCTGAGTCGGGTCATGTTGCCCTTGGCCAAAGCCAATAATCGCAATAAGCTGCCGCTCAAGCCGCTGGAAGATCAGGTGATTTACAGCACGACGGGCAGTTGATAAGGCAAATTTCTCAGCGAGTAGTGTTTGGCGAGCAGCGCTAAGCAAATAGCCTTCACGGGCCGAAAAACCCTGCACAAGGCCGACCCCCACCCCACTGTTCGCTACTTGGCTATCTCACTACTTGGCTATCCCACTGGATAGTTCACTAACGCTGGCAACATCCGCTTGCTTCACCATGGGCATGGTGGCCTGTAACAAGGGCGTTTTCACAATGGAATCGTTGGCCAGGGTAAAAATTGGGTTAGACAGCACACCGGCCAAGGAAGTGGCCACCACAGCCAGAATTAGGCTGATTTGTAGGGGACGCATACCCGGCAGATTCCATTGGACTTCGGGGTAGTTCTTGACGGCCTCTGACATTTCCTGGGGCTCTTTGACCACCATCATCTTCACAACGCGGATGTAGTAATAGATGGAGATCACACTGGTGACCAAGCCGACCAGTACCAGGCCATAGGCCCCGGCTTGCCAGCCAGCCCAGAACAAGTAGATCTTGCCAAAGAAGCCCGCCAGCGGCGGTATGCCCCCCAGAGACAGTAGACAGATGCTCAGGCAAAGCGTAATCAGTGGGTCCTTTTGGTATAGGCCGCTGTAGTCGCTAATCTGGTCGGTGCCGGTGCGCAGGGAGAAGAGAATGACACAGGTGAAGCCACCTAGGTTCATAAATAGGTAGACCAGCAGATAGAACACCATGCTGGCGTAGCCGGCCTCGGTGCCGACAATTAGGCCAATCATCACGAAGCCCGCCTGACCGATGGAGGAATAGGCCAACATCCGCTTCATGCTGGTTTGGGCCAAGGCGACCACGTTGCCTAGCACCATACTCAGTACCGCCAGGGCGGTAAAGACAAAGTGCCACTGCTCGGACACTAGGGGGAAGGCTTCGGTCAGTAGACGAATCGCTAGGGCAAAGCCTGCCGCTTTGGAGCCCACCGACAGAAAGGCCACAACTGGCGTTGGCGAGCCTTCGTAAACGTCTGGGGTCCACTGGTGGAACGGCACTGCTGCAATTTTGAAGGCGATACCGGCAATAACAAAGACGAGGGCCACCAACAGACCGATGGGGGCTTCGCCCGTTGGAGAAGTGATCTGGGCAGAAATTGCCCCTAGACGAGTCTCACCACCGGATAAGCCGTATAGCAGCGACATGCCGTAGAGGAAGATCGCTGAGCTGGCGGCACCAATGAGCAAGTACTTCAGCGCGGCCTCATTGGAGCGGGGATCGCGCTTCATGTACCCGGTCAGCAGGTAGGACGAAATACTAAGGGTTTCTAGGGCCACAAATACCGTGACTAGCTCGTTCGCCCCAGACAAAACCATGCCGCCTAGGGTGGCCGTCATCAAAATGGTGAGAAACTCGGCCAGGGCCGTACCCGATTGCTCAATGTAGCGAATGGACATGGGCACCGTGACCGCTGCCGATAGGGCAATGATGCCGCGGAAGACGATGCTAAGGTCGTCGCCGTTGAAGCCGCCCAAAAAAGCAATTGGCTCAGGGGCATCCCACTGGAGGGTCAGTGCGGCAACGGCAGTGAGTAGACCTGCGATCGCAGCATAGGGCGTCCATCGTGAGGACGATCGTCCCACAATCAAATCACCCACTAGAACCACCACGATGGTGGCAATGACAATCCCCTCTGGGAGAATGCGGCCTGCATTAATCTGAGCAGCGAGATCGGCGAAGTCCATGAGCTAAGAACGAGATTTGTCAGCATCTTAACGCGGATCGGTCCGCGTACTGGCGATGGCAGTAGGAAATCTTTCCTAGTGTTACCCCCTGCCAGCCTGCAACCTGTCGGCACCCATGCCGCACAAAATGCCATCTCAACAGTGCAGGCCATCGGTACGGGGCGCCTACATTTATATATGCCTTTCGGCCCTGGTTTGCCATGGGTAAAGTCCACCTGTCGACGGATTTTTTGTCGCGGGGGTCGGGTGTGGTCAACTCATAAGGAAATCTTGAACTTAGTTGACAATTGCGCAAGGTCGTTCGCTATGGTTGACACTGTATCCAGTCCTAACGTCGCCTTGACCACAATTTTTCGATGGGAGGGAGTGCAACCCCATGACTCTGGGAATGCTTCAAATAGCAGATTAGCCCCTGATGGGCTGACCGCTACGCATCAGGCGGCTTGCTGTCTTTAGCTTGTTGGCTTGATCCTACGCTTGGGTTCGAACCTTGGTTGACGCCAAGGGCTTGTTCTTAGACCCATCGTCAGATTCAAGCACGCCTGCAGTTTTCCGCCTATCCTGAAACGAAGTTCAACTGCCAGTTTTCCGGGCTGGTCTTCCGTCTCACCCTTGCCGTCTTCTATCCTTTGACCGTCGTATGTCCACCCTTGTCATCGTTGAATCCCCAACTAAGGCAAAGACCATCCGTAACTTCCTGCCCAAGGACTTCCGGGTGGAAGCGTCGATGGGGCACGTGCGAGATTTGCCGAAGTCGGCCAGCGATATTCCGGCCAGTGTTAAGGGGCAAAAGTGGGCCACCTTGGGCGTGAACCCCGATGCCGACTTTGAGCCGCTGTATGTGATCCCCAGCGACAAGAAGAAGATTGTCAAAACCCTTAAGGATGCGCTGAAGGAAGCGGATGAGCTGGTCCTGGCCACAGATGAAGACCGCGAGGGCGAAAGCATTAGCTGGCACCTGATGCAGATCCTGAAGCCTAAGGTGCCTACCAAGCGCATGGTCTTCCACGAGATCACCGAGGAAGCCATCCAGGAAGCCATTGACAATTGCCGCACCATTGACGATCAGCTGGTGCGCGCCCAGGAAACTCGCCGCATTTTAGACCGCCTGGTGGGTTACACCCTGTCGCCTCTGCTATGGAAAAAAATTCGTCCCAAGCTGTCTGCCGGACGGGTTCAGTCGGTTGCCGTCAAGCTTTTGGTGGCGCGGGAGCGGGAACGACGCGCCTTTAAACGGGGTACCTATTGGGATTTGAAAGCGACCCTGCTTCAAAAGGACAGCCCCTTTGAGGCCAAGCTGATTAGCTTGGATGGCACCCGCATTGCCACGGGCAGTGACTTTGACGAAAACACAGGCCAAATTGCCGCAGGCCGCAACGTTACGCTTATCGGCGAAGAACAGGCTCGCGACCTTCAGGCTCGTCTGCAGCAGGGTGTGTGGAGCATTGCTAACCTAGAGGAGCGTCCTAGCACCCGTCGCCCCTCGCCGCCCTTTACCACCTCCACCCTGCAGCAAGAAGCTAATCGTAAGCTACGTCTGTCTGCCAAAGACACCATGCGGACGGCCCAAGGGCTCTACGAAAAAGGCTTCATCACCTATATGCGGACGGATTCGGTTCACCTGTCTCAGCAGGCGGTGACCGCGGCCCGTGACTGTGTGGAAACCAAGTACGGTAAAAACTACCTCAGTCCCAAACCCCGTCAGTACAGTACAAAGAGTAAAGGTGCCCAGGAAGCCCACGAGGCGATTCGTCCCGCCGGTAGTACCTTCCGGACGCCCCAGGAGACCGGGCTAAAGGACCGAGAACTCAATCTATACGACCTGATCTGGAAGCGCACCGTTGCCTGTCAAATGGCCGATGCTCGCCAGACGAACATTACCGTTACTGTTGAGGTGGACAATGCCGTCTTCCGCGCCAGCGGTAAGCGGATTGATTTCCCCGGCTTTTTCCGTGCCTATGTGGAGGGGTCCGACGATCCTGACGCAGCCCTGGAGAACCAAGAAGTCGTGCTGCCGCCCATGAAAATTGGCGACACCCCCACCTGTTCTGAGCTAGAGGCCATTAGCCACGAAACCAAGCCCCCAGCCCGCTACACCGAGGCCAGCTTGGTGAAAAAGCTAGAGGGTGAAGGCATTGGCCGTCCCAGTACCTATGCTGCTGTTATTAGTACGATTATCAGCAGGGGCTATGCGGAGCTGTTAAACAACAGTTTGACGCCTACCTTTACTGCGATCGCAGTTACCGATCTGCTCGACAGACATTTCCCCGACTTGGTGGATGTTAAATTCACCGCCCGTATGGAGCAAACCCTAGACGACATCTCCACTGGAGAAGCCGACTGGCTCCCGTACCTGAAGGCGTTTTACTGTGGCGACGAGGGGTTAGAACACCAGGTCCAAGAGCGCGAAGCCAACATCGACCCCTCCGAAGCCAAGGTCATCGACCTCGCTAACTTGGAAGGGGCCACTATCCGCATTGGCCGTTATGGTCCTTACATTGAGGTCGATACAGAAGAGGATGAGGAGCCGCAAAAAGCTTCAATTCCCAATGGCGTGAGCCCTGCCGACCTAGACGACGAACAGATTAAAACCCTGCTCAAAGGTCCCGAAAAAATTGGCATGCACCCCGAGCATGGAGAGCCTATTTTCCTGCGTACGGGTACCTATGGTCCCTATGTGCAGTTGGGCGAAGCCACCGACGATAACAAAAAGCCTAAGCGTACCTCTTTGCCCAAGGGCATGAAGCCTGAGGACGTGACGCTTGATATTGCGGTTGGGTTGCTAGCCCTGCCCCGACTACTGGGTCTACACCCTGAAACGGGCAGAAATATCAAAGCTAGCCTAGGCCGCTTTGGGCCCTACGTGGTTCACGACCAGGGCAAAGATGGCAAAGACTACCGCTCCATTAAAGGTGATGACGACGTACTCACCATTACCCTAGACCGGGCCCTCGAAATGTTGGCTCAGCCTAAGCGGGGTCGCGGGCGTAAGGCGGCTACACCGATTCGTGAACTGGGTGCTCACCCCGAGGACGAGGCACCCGTCAACATTTACGACGGTCCCTACGGTCCTTACATTAAGCACAACAAGACTAATGTCTCTCTGCCTGAAGGCAAAAAGCCAGAAGAGGTGACCCTAGAGGAAGCTATCGAACTGGTAAACGCTAAGGCTGGCACCAAAAAGACTAAAAAGAAGAGCACCGCTGCTAAGAAAACAACAGCGAAGAAGTCTACAACGAAGAAGACCACGACTAAAAAGAAGAGTACAACCGCGAAAAAGACGACTAAAACCGCAGCCGCTAAAAAGTCTACTGGGACAAAGACCGCAAAGGCGACTACTGCCAAGAAGACGTCTACGCGGACTAAGAAAGCTACCGATACTGAGATCGAGGAGCCCAAAGCGTCTTAGTCTAGAGCGTCTTTCTCAAAGGACAAGCCCAACTTAATAAATGTCAGCAGTGCACCTAGGCTCGCTCTGTCATTGAGTGGTGTGAAACAAGTCACATGTGTCTGCTAGCGCGACTACGTTTTCTGCGCAGCCTTTAACTGTTCAGAAAACGTAGTCGATGTCTTTGGAACATTGCCGACTCCACGTACGGTCTGAATAATGACAGCTCATAACAAGACGTTAATTGAGTTTGTAGCATTTGTCGTTCATTGACGTTGGCGCATTTTCCAAGAACAAACTAATAGTAGAATGCCAAACACGGACCAAAAGGCAATGGCACTCCGTGACGATAGCGTGAGGCTATCTCCCACATAGGTAATTAACAGGACAGAAGGGATCATCCCGAAGAACGTAGCGGCTGCGTAGATTGGAACCGATAACTTGGCTATTCCAGCCCCATAGCTAACCAAATCGAACGACACAACAGGGAGCAGACGACTGATAAAGACCATCCATCCCCAAAATACCTGCCCCTTCTTAGGCGAGAACTGGATTGTTCGATCTGATAGACGACCAAGGGCGGATTGGCCGAGGGTATATCCGATGTAATAGGCCACCATGGCCCCAATGAAACCACCGAGAACGGTGTAAAGTCCGCCGATCCATGGCCCCCAAAGTGCCCCGGCTGAATAGGCCATGGGCAGCCCTGGTATTTGACTGATCACAACTGAAAGGGCCAGTACGCCAATATATACGAGCGGTCCCCAATGGCCTAACGGCTCCATTGCTGCTTGCAGCCCTGCTTTTGTAAAGAGGTTCATGTCATAACGCCGCATTTCCAAAAACACGACTGCAAGACAGGAAAATAGCGCCAGCGCAATCAAATTTTGGCGATTAGCTGACAGGGTACGCCAGCGATACCCCTGGTTGAGCGGAACACGATGCAACAGTTGAGTTTTAAGCATGGCTCGAAGGATTTCTGAGAGGACAGGGTTAGAGCTTGTTGTTGAAGATTAATTGGGCGTCCTTGTCTAGGCCCTGGCCACGGAGGCAAGAACTTAGACAAGGTCAAAGCTAGGATCAATGGGGGCTTTATCCCTTAAAAGCAGAGCGTCGCAGCTCCATCTTTCATGGGTTCGAACATGCCACTCGCCCCTTTCACGACGACACCTGGGATAAAACTCTCCTCTGAGTAACCCCTGACCTTGGCACAAGGGGGACAGACCAACACCTTGCCGCCTCGTGTGAGCACACTGCCAATCATTTCTCCCACGGGTGGGTCTAGCGGATTAGGATTCAGCTTATCAGCGGCCCCTTTACGAACACAGTCAACGGCTGAGCTGGTTAGGAATACAGTGACGTCCAGACCGTTGGTAATAGCCCCATTGGCAATTAACCAGGCAACCGACATCTTTTCGCTTTCCAGGCCGCAAGTGAGCATAATGACGAGCTTCTTGTTTTCTTCAGACATGATGGACTCCTATGTGTAGGTGTGTGTAGACGCCGTCTTGATACCATCAATCCGTTGTCTTAGCTTTAACCTACAGATCGATCGAGAAAGACTAGAGAACCCACATAAGAATCATTCGACGATGACTTTCTAATCTCCTGATTATTCTGAAAATCCTTACGTAGAAAGGTCTTAGCGTAGGAGCCTCAGATAATTAGGTGATGGAAAATGAGAAATTTTGCAGGATAGAATAGAGCTTCTCGGGTTATTCCCGATTCATTCCTAGAGTATCCAGTAAGTGAAAGAGAAGGCCGCTGACTGCTTTTGCCTTTGCACCAAGAACTATTCATCTCAGGAGAGATTTTCTATGGGTACTCGCTACAGCAATATTTTGGACACCATCGGTCGTACGCCTATCGTCAAGCTCAATAAGCTTGCTCCGGCTGGCATTAATCTATATGTCAAAGTTGAGTCGTTTAACCCCATGGGATCCGTTAAAGATCGTCTAGCCTTGGGAGTGATTGAAACGGCTGAGCAAGCGGGACAGCTCACGGCTGGTCAAACGGTGATTGAAGCTACTAGCGGTAACACTGGCATTGGTTTGGCGATGGTCTGTGCCCAGAAAGGCTACCCACTGGTCATTGTGATGCCCGAAAACTGCAGTATTGAGCGACGCAAAATCATGCGGTTTTTGGGGGCTCAAGTGGTGCTCACACCCGCTTCGCTCAAGGCCATCGGTGCCGTCGAGAAAGCAGCTGAACTGGCGACTAAGCATGGCTGGTTCCTGTGTCACCAATTTGAAAACGAAGCCAACGCGGATGTCCACTCTCGGACAACAGCCCAAGAAATTCTAAATGATTTCCAAGATACTCACCTCGACTATTGGGTGACCGGCTTTGGCACAGGCGGCACACTGAAGGGAGTTGCCCGCGTTCTGAAAGCTGAGCGTGATGAGACAAAGGTCGTGGTCTGCGAACCAGATAATTCTCAGCTAATGGCCAGTGGTCTGACTCAATCTAGAGATGAACAAGGTGCTCCGGCTGCCAGCCACCCCAATTTTCGCCCCCACTTAGTTCAGGGTTGGACGCCCGATTTTATTCCCAAATTGGCAGAGGATGTGGCAGCCGCTAATCTGATCGACCAGTTTGTGCCCATTGATGGTGCCATGGCACTGCAGTTGTCTAAAGAACTGGCTCAAAAAGAAGGCATTTTTACGGGTATTTCAGGAGGGGCGACCCTAGCGGGTGCATTAGAGGTTTGCCGTCAGGCTCCGATGGGTTCTAACATTCTTTGCATGCTGCCCGATACGGGCGAACGTTACCTGACAACCCCCCTATTTGCCGATATTCCTGAAGCCATGACCGCAGCGGAAGTGGCAATTTCTCAATCTTCGGCGAGTGCTCGGTTTGATGCACCCCCATCGGCGGCACCGGC
>JBCBOC010000716.1:0-2530 GCA_039821475.1 Cyanobacteria bacterium J06632_22
AAGGTCACATCCGCCAAGTTGGCTTGTACATCTACGGTGACCAGCGGCTTGAGATGTTCGGGCTGAAGCTGCTGGTGGGCAACTTTGCTCAGACGGGTTTTAACCTGACGCAGCTTTTTGGCTTCAAAGGAAAAGCCACCAGCAGCCCGGTGCCCACCGTACTTATGCATTAAGTCATCACAGGCCTGCAACGCATCAAACACGTTGAATTCAGGAATGCTGCGAGCCGAGCCCCGGATTTCCTTTTTGCTTTTGTCCTCGTAGGTCCCAATGAAAACGGGGACGCCATAGCGCTCAACCAGTCGGGAGGCCACAATACCAATGACGCCATGGTGCCAGTCAGGCTGGACAACCACGAGCACCCGCTCCTTTTGTAGGTCGAGCTTGCCCTGAGACTGTTGTTCTTCGCACCACTGCACAGCTTGATTTTCAATAATCTCGCACAGCCGCTGACGTAGTTTGTTGGTTTCTTCGCACTTCAGGGCCCGGTCAAGGGCCGTGTCAATGTCTTCGGTCGTCAGCATTTCGATAACGATTTGCGGGTCAGCAATGCGACCAACCGCATTGATACGTGGCCCCAGACGAAAGCCGATGGCCTCTGGCTTCAGGTTATTTTGGGTGCCCAGGCCCGAAATTTCGATCAGGGCCTGCACACCGGGTAGGCGCGATCTGGGCAATAAACTTAGCCCCCGGCGTACCCAGCGGCGATTGACCCCCGTGAGCGGAGCCAAATCGGCAATGGTGCCGAGGGTGAACAGCTCTAGCAAGGGGGTTGTGAGATCCTGAAGTTGGCCCATCTGTTGTGCTAAGCACACCGCCAGAATGTAGGCCACCCCCACCCCGGCCACCCCACCGTAGAGCGAGGTCACCGGCAGCAGTTTGGGATTCAAAATGGCATCGGCCGGTGGCAGCGTTTCAGGCAGGTCATGGTGGTCGGTGACAATCACCGTCAGACCCAGATCCTTTGCCCGCTGGATGGGGGCTACTGCAGCAATACCATTATCGACGGTGAGGATGATTTTCACGCCCTCAGCGTGAAAGTCTTCGACAATGCGCTCGTTAATGCCGTATCCCTCTTGCATACGGCTGGGAATAGCGTACTTGACCTGAGCTCCCAAACTACTCAGCGCCCGCATTAGAAGGGCCGTGCTGGTCATCCCATCGGCGTCGTAGTCACCGCAGATCGCAATGGGTTTGCGGGTTGCGATCGCATCCATCAAAATGCCCACACTCGCCACCAGATCAGGAAACTCATCCAGGGGCGATTGCAGCTGCTGTGTTTCAGGGTCTAGATACAGCCACGCCTGCTCGGGGGTGTGAATGCCGCGATTGATCAGCACCTGGGACAGCAGTGGGGAGAGCCCGGTGGATTGGGTCAAGGCCTGACACTGCTGAGGCTGAGGCGGGAAAATCTGCCAGCGTTGGGGGGGCACTTGCCCATGCTGAGATGGCTGAGGGACAACGGCCTCAGCATCAGATGGACTCGTATCAGCAGTGGATTGACTCACGCCTTTAGGAGGTCTAACCGGGAAGTTCTAGCTTGCGGTCTAGCGTGTCGCTTAATGCGTCGGAACGATATTCGTATGACTAATTCTAGATCGTATGAACTATATTAGACCGTTTGATCGTGAATCCTGTCACGCCCCCAGAGATCACAAAACCGCATCAGCGTATCGGCTACCTTATCGGTTCGCGATACCGGCTGCAAGCGATACAGCCCTGCTGATGCGGTATTTATGGATAGTCTTAAGAAAGCTAGAGAACGCTAGTAAATCAGAACCCGGCCATCGTTAACCACGTGAACAGCCCGGTCACCGAAGCTACCGCTGGGTAAAAATTCAATTTGCAGCGTGCCGACCTCGGGGCGATGCAGGCGCACATCCACAGGCCGGTAGTCGGTTTCCCAAAACACAACTGACAGGTCTGCGCCGGTACCGACAATCGTACTCAATTCAACCGTCTGCCCTGGACGCATGGAGTAAGGGTCAAAGTCCAGCACCCGCTCCAGGTTGATCTGCATACGGGTATTGTTGACGATTTCGAGCTTGAGCGACTGGCCTGGAGTGTACTGGATTTCGTCAGAGCCGCAGCGATAGACACACTCCGCTGCGATCGCACGTTCGGCAACAACACCGACCCCTGCCACCAGCAGCGCCACGGCCAAAAGCGTCCGATTACAAATTCGTTTCATCATGTCAGGAACTCCCCCACGGAGATCATTTTTTATAGTTCAGGGTTCCCAACAGCCTCTCCGGATAACTACGACCATTGGCTCAATATTGCAGTCATAGCAACTGTGGCGACGGCGATATCCACGCCATCTCGCATTGCTCGAGGCACTGACGTGACGCAACCCCAACAATGCCGTCAGATGTTTTAAGCGAACCGTCAATAGCCATCCTTCTGTCTCAGAATCCTGGCTGGGCACTTTACGTGTAGCTCTGGCCACCTTGCTGAGGACAATCCTGGCGCTCCAGTACCGAGTATGGTCGCTAAGGAATGAGGATTAAATAAAATCCATTCTTATGGT
>JBCBOC010000625.1:0-3079 GCA_039821475.1 Cyanobacteria bacterium J06632_22
CCGAAGTCCCCCCCGACGACAGTCGCTACGAATTGGCTCAAGATCGGGTCCAGGCCTATTTAGCCAATAGCGAAGCCCTGTTAGAGCGCACCAGCCAAAGCCAGTAGGTGAGGCTAAGTCGTCATCTGATCTTCAAGCGTGTTTTTGGTGAGGCCGCTGCGACTCACGCCTCCACGACACCCGGGAAATCGACTCAGCAGGTCACCGCCTGGTGCATCTCTAATCGATACTGACCCCCTGGAACGTCTCGGCCTTTGCTGCGGACGCCACCGGAGCGCGATTGATCGCCTGGGCCTTCCTGCGATGCTGCTGAAAATATCCTTGCCATGCCTCTGGCGCATTCATCGTCTCACCACCGTGCTGGGTCAGTCGCTGGCGAACTTGGCATAACACGGGCGTATTCACACAGGCCCCAGAAATAATCACCTGCCCCTTAGTCAAAGCCGGCAGCTCCTTCAGCAAATCTCGACCCGCCGCCTCCACGCCATACTTCAGGCTCTCTTGGTCCACTGGGTTCACAATCCGCATCAAAAACTGGCTCATGCACTGGGACAGCACATCCGAATCCAGCTTGCCCGGACGCTGGGTAATCAGCCCTACCCCCAGACCAAACTTACGCCCTTCACTGAGGATGGTGCGCAAAATTGCTTTGCAGCGTGAGGGCTCCTTAGCCGGAGCAAAGCGGTGGGCCTCTTCAATTAGCGTGAACACTGGATAGGGCAGGAAGTTCTCCGCGTCCTCCTCGCCAATCTTCTCCTTGTGGGTGTTCATCCGGGCGTGGTAGCTCTGGCGCAGCACCGCCGCACAGATCACCTGCTGTTCTTCCTGGCTGATTTCGTTCATTTGCAACACCGTCACCTGCCCCGGCTCAAACAGGTTACTGGGGGCCAAGTGGTCCACCTGATGAAAATAGGGGGAGTGGGAGAGCTTTTCTAGCTTCCACTCCAGTGCAGGGGCCGAAGAGCCCACCTTTTCTTCGCCAGTGTCGTCTGCGGTGGTATCGGCCTCGATCACCGCCGCAATGAGGTCGTTGATATTCCAGCGGTAGCTGCCGCGTTTGTGCTTTCTCAAGATGCTAAAGGCCTTATTGAGAATGGCCTGCTGGCGATCACTCATTTCCGGCAGGAGCGTCAGCACATCGTAGTAATCCAGGGACGAAATACGAATGCGGATATCGTCCGGCGTCAGAATTTTCACCTTGGGCGCATAGCCATCACTATCCTGAAAGGCAGAATGGCCGCGCATTTCATCTAGGGTGTTGTACTCCCCATGGGGGTCAAAAATCAGCACCGCCGCCCGGTTATAGGGCTGCAAAAACTCCTCAATGAGGACGCCTGCGGTGTAGCTTTTGCCCGAGCCCGTCCCCGCCAAAATCGCCATGTGGGTACTCACCAGCGCTTTGACATCTAGCGCCACTGGCACCGCCCCACCGGGTCGCAACAGTAGGGAGCCAATACTGGCCGAACCCACATCCCCAGGCTGCTTTTTATTGACAATGCGCTTCAGCAGCGCATCATCGGCAATGTAAACCTTCTCCCCTGGATTAGGGGTGATGCGCGGGTTAATGAAGCCTAACGCCGGGTGGAAGTAACCGATCACATCCACTGTGATTTCGTAGATCTCGGGATTCGCATAGGAAAACCCCACCAGTGCGGCCACGGCTTCAGGACTAATTTCGGTATCGGCAAAAATGCGATCCGGTAGGTGGTCGCTGAGTTTACGGCCCGATATTTTGCCGAGAATCTGCCACGTTGCGGTTGGGTTATCCGGTGCTGTCACCCGATAAAACACAAACTCGCCGATCTTGACTTGGCTGCTGTCCGCTGTAATAAAAACATACTGATTACCATCCTCGCCCGGCCCCTTCACCGTACCGATCACCGGAATAGATTGCGTGTGAGCAGCCATACTTAAACGCCGTGAGACGACATACCGAGACGGTCAACCAGATCAGTATAAATGAACTGTACCCAGCCGTGCGCCCATAACCACATATCCGTTTAGGTTATGGGATCTTCACCCGGTCATACCGAAACATAAAGCTTCCCCAAAGGTTTGCGAAATAGCGGAGGATAGGGCAGTTAGTTACCTTACGGGGTGGGCAATCTAGGCCCAGCGGTACAAATAATACAAAGGGGTATCAGTATCCCGACAAGTGTCGTCGCCAAGCCATTAGAGCGCTATACTAGGGCACGAAGGCTAAGCGTAAATACTTATCGTCCGCTTCGCGCTAAGGTCCACCGATGAGGGTTGTCCGTTAGTAACCTAATTCGTCAAACCAGTAGGCACCGCCGTCCCTTCTCTGCACTGCTTGTGAGCCAAGATATCCTTCAGCCACTACAGAACTCTCCCGAGGATTCTTCCATCGACGCGGCCCTATCCGGTGTTGAACCGATCCGTCTAGATGCAACCTCAGAAGAGGTCTCTGTTTCTACCGAAAAAGTAGAAGGTCGCAAGCGTAAGATTTCTGCCAGCATTGCCATTCCAGTCGCCCTAGAGCCCATTTGGGCACTGTTAACGGACTACGATCGCCTAGCAGACTACATTCCTAATCTCACGGTGAGCCGTCAGGTCGAGCATCCTAAGGGCGGTATTCGGTTGGAGCAGGTGGGTGCCCAGTGCTTTCTCAACATTAAGTTTTGCGCCCGTGTCCTGCTCGATATGCAGGAGCGTTTCCCGAGGGAAATTGGCTTTTCCATGGTCGAAGGCGACTTTAAGCAATTTTTAGGCCGCTGGCGGCTCCAGCCTGCCCTGATTGGCGAACAGCCGGGCACCCTACTGTCCTACGAGGTAATTGTCCAGCCCCCCCTGGCAATGCCGGCCCGATTGATTGAGCATCATCTATGCCACAATCTGACTGAAAATTTGCTAGCGATTCGGCAGCATGCAACCGCATTAGCCTAAGCTCGCACTGGTCTAACTGCCGCCAGCGTTGAGGCCTATAGGTGAGCGGGCAATGCTGTTATAAATAACTAGCGCTAAGGCCCCAGAGTGACTGTCGGGCCAGGATCTTAAGTGTGCAGAGATTCATAACCTTACCCATGTTCTTGCATAGCGAATGCTATATGCTGGTGCTACG
>JBCBOC010000828.1:0-1520 GCA_039821475.1 Cyanobacteria bacterium J06632_22
ATTATTGGGTCCTCTAGCAGCTGGCTACAGATGATCTCCTCAGCGATCAAGCTGCCTGCGCTCTATCTGGTCACACTGATTATCTGCCTGCCAACACTGTACTTTTTTGATATTTTGTTTGGCTCAAAACTCAACTTTCGTCAGTATGCTGCAATGCTGATGACCACTGTCGGCATTATTAGTGTGCTGATGTTCAGCTTTGCGCCTGTGGTGTTATTTTTCCTGATCTCGATTCAGGGCTATAACTTCTTCTTACTGCTCAACGTAGCGGTAATGGGCTTAACAGGCATTATTGGCATTCGCCTGTTTTACCGAGGGATGAAGCAGATTGCCGGGCCCGACGCCACCGGAGACAAATTACGGAACCGCCTCCTACAGGGGTGGCTGGTGCTGTACGGCTTGGTCGGTAGCCAACTGGGCTGGACACTGCGCCCCTTCTTTGGTGCACCCGGCGAACCGTTTCAGATCTTTCGTCCCGAGATTGACGGCAACTTTTACGCTCAGGTCTTTACTTCCCTGTTCGCCCTATTTGGGTACTAACACCTTGGCCACGTCCAGAACTGGAGTTTTACCGATGAGGAAGCTACAGGTTTCAACTTGGCCGTGGATTACCGTTACCACGTCTGGACGGGTCGTTTTCGTGGAAAAACATCCCAGAGCCGGACGCGGTTTAATGTCCAGTAGCTTCTGAGGCGAACGTGCCTAATTTTGAGTCCCCAAACTTTGACCCGCCAGGCGGTCCCCCGGAGTCCTCCCTGGGCAGCTTAGACAACCTGCGCCTATCCCAGGCCGATATTGACCGGCTCACAGGGCTAGACATCAGTGAACGGTCGATGGGGCGCGCGGCGCGGCTTTCTCTCTTTCGCCAGCCACGGCAAATTTTAGGTTGGGGGCTGACGGTGGTATTGGCCTTGGGCGTCGCGCTGGTGCTGAGTATTCCAGTGGTGTTAGTGCTAGCCCGTAGCCTTACCGGCACGGCAGAGACCGAAACCATGCTGCGGTATGTCCCTGTTGGCGTAGTGAGTGCGATCGCACTCACCGCAGCCTGGCAGGGCTATGCCCTGTATCGCGGTCGGCAACTGTTGACCTTAGACCACCTACTGACAGAAGTCAGCCGCTACCACGAAATGCTCACAGCCGTCGAGGTCTACTGCGAGCTTGCCATGGCTCGGGGCAGTCAACCCGCGCAAATTGATGCCATCGTAGAAGCCCTACACCTGACCCGAGAGAATCTGGTCAATGGCCTCACCTCGGAACGCGTCATGCGTAAACATCAGCGGTTCATTGCGCAGAGACAGGCCCTGTTTAATCGTATGGAACAAAACTTGAGCGCCCTTCAGGCCCTTCAAGTGGTAGATGCCGCCTCGACCTATGGCACCT
This sequence comes from Cyanobacteria bacterium J06632_22, assembly GCA_039821475.1. Taxonomy (GTDB): domain Bacteria; phylum Cyanobacteriota; class Cyanobacteriia; order Phormidesmidales; family Phormidesmidaceae; genus CAWUKV01. Next base: position 1,381 of record JBCBOC010000828.1, read on the forward strand.
TACTCAACGACGCCCTACAGATTGGCGTCCAGGTCCAAAAGGAAATGAGCACGCTCCGGCCCCAGTCATTCAAGATTCATTCCATTGAATAAGCCCAATACCAAGCGCAACTCAATGATCGCAGCTAGTGCTCTGTCAAC
>JBCBOC010000652.1:0-2910 GCA_039821475.1 Cyanobacteria bacterium J06632_22
GCTCGCCACTTTGCTTTTAAGACAATGGCCCAATAGGCGTATTTTCTTCCAGGGTTAACCCAGCGCACCGTGTTGGGCCCAGCGCTTAGGACAATCCTGGCTGTGAAACCCCTGGTACTGGAGCCAAGTGGCCCGCAACCGCGCACAAACGTTTGTGGCGGTTGCTATAGAGAAAAGCCCCGGCTATCACCGGGGCTACAGGTTCATATCTGTTGTCTTATTCGGTTGCAGCGCTATGCCTGATAGCAAGCTCCGCGATACTTCAGCGTTTGGGTTGCCCTAGCAGGCACCTGTTTAGCCACGCGCATAGGGGTTCGATTACCCAAAAACTGACACTCAACAGCCGTCTCAACAGTTTCAACGTGGATCGGTGCGTGGCTGTAAGTTTGACCGAGATGGAAGAGTTTCATACTGTGACCTCAATAAGTGAACGTGTCAGAAGGAAGCGCACGACACCGAAGAGCCAGCGACGGGCGCGTGTAGCGGGCAGCTGTAGCGTTTTCGCCCTTGGCGTTAGGACGCAGCCTGGGCGGTCCGGCTCGACCGATAACGCCGTAGCAGCGCGTACTGCCTGCGCCAATCAACCCAGATAATTAACACCACGGTACTTAAGACGATTTTGATTGCGGTGCGTAGGTGCCTGTTTCACGACTCTAAGCTTGCGGGTGTTCCCAAGGAACTGACAGATAACATCTGTTTCCACGGTTTCTAGCAATTGGGGCTTGTAAGTGTAGGACGCGCCTTTGAAGTTGAGTTGCATGACAGAAGTCTCGTTAGTGAGTATTGTTCTCTTGTTCAGTGAATCTATACTGAGTATCGGTCAGTCAGTCGTTGAGTTATTTCCGAAAGCGGTAAGTCTCAAACTTTGTTTTGCCAATTTTGGAAGCATCACTAAAAGCGCCAGCTTGTCGGTGTTTTCAGTTCGTCAACTGAGTCTTCCATGACATATTCAGTCAGCTGTACAGCGGCCATTGTGGCATGGTGAACCGCTAGCCCCAGCGTTACACTGCTGGCAGCTAATAGCCCCAACACCACAGCAATCGTCGAGACGGCCTGGCTCCAAGACGGCTGGGGCACCTGTGGGGTAATGCCCTCTAGGCGACAGTACTCATCACTGAGATCAGTTCGAGTATAGGGGGGTAAAACAGGCGTGTTAGTACGGAGTTGCATAAGAACAAGAAAGAGAAGAAACAACAGCAGTCAAAAATCACGAGATGCAGTAGATTTAGGCCCGACAGCCCAGCCCCCGACGCTTCAGACCGGGCTGAAAACGATTGATAAACGATGGCCTGAGCGGTATTGACGAAGACGACGCTACACCCACAGTCTGCTGCTCGAATTCTGTTTCGCTAGATGCCGAGGCTTGAGCAGACCGGTTATAGATGTTTCGCGTTAATTTCATCGGACTTGTATCTCTCATCTGAAAACAGTTTCCAACAACTATCGTGAAAAGTGTTTCCAGGTGCGGTAGTCATCGAAATTATTTTTTCCAGTTTTGGAATCGGCACGGTAGTCACGCAAACCGATGACCGTCTAAGGTTGGATCACCCCTGGGAATGTGTCTCAACGTCATCCTGGGGGCTCCCCACCCGTCGCCATAGACGCCATCAGCTGCGGGCCTAGCACCGATTTCGGCAGTATGGCTCTCGCCACTTTCTTAGGACATCTCTGGCGCTCAAGCGCTTTAATTTGGAGCCCAGTGGCCCGCCGTCGCCACAAACCCCAAAAAAGCCTCGGTGGCGACGGCTATAACAATACCGATTGCGTTCGTTGAGTTGCGACGGACAGTGCCTAGCGCTGAAGTCCTTTGTGCCGGAGCCCTCGCCTTGAAACTGGCATACCCAGCCCATGGGATACCAGACTGACCAGCGCACGAACCGAGTTGGGAAGCAGCAATAACGTCAGTGCGATCGCAACCACCATCGCGCAGCAGGGCATTATGTGGGCCACCTGCAGCACACTAAACACTGTGCCCCCAATCCAAGAAGCCACCCAGTAGCGCGGATGTCTCAGCGTAATCGGCCGTCGCTGGCTCAACAGGTCCCGTAGACAGCCACCGCCAACTGCGGTCATCAGACCCATCAGGGGTGACAGTCCTAGGGTTGCCAGACCGACGGTCTGCAGCAACCCAGCTTGGGTCCCGATGACCGTAAAGGTTGCCAAACCGACATTATCTAGCCAACCAAATTGGCGTCGAGTTAAATGCGCCACGTCAAACAGAAGTGCCACGACCGTCCCGGTGCTGATCGCAAACAGCACGTACTCAGGGGAGGCGACCCAAAAAATCGGCTGGCCGAGCAGGAGATCGCGCAGCGTCCCGCCACCAACCGCAGTTAAAACAGCATAAGCCACCGATATACCCAGGGAACGATGCTGCTCACGGGCCAGGACGGCACCACTTGCGGCAAATCCTATGGTGCTGACCCAATCCAGCAGATGCAGCAACGAGAGTTGAAACATAAATCATAAGGGAACCGTATTGAGGCGCATCTCGCCTGGGGCAATACCGCTCATACTGACACTGCAACGACTGTAAGCCGTGGGTCAGCCGGTTGCCTTCTAGGAATGGCAAAACCTCAGAACAATTTTTCCAGATTTGGAAAGCCCGTGTCACACCCCATATGATTGGATAGGGCAGTGCATCCCAACGTTGAACGATCCCCAGACTGACTGTTGGCAACGCGACAGAGATTCAGTACAGACATCAGGTACAGACGCAGATATTAGGCGCAGATATGAAGCGACACGTCACCCTCAGCCGAGCCGTAGCGAACCTAAGCGCCAGACTGGAGTAGTTATGCCCATCATCACAACAGTTGTGTAGCAAAAGCTACCAAGAGAACAAACAATACAGGAGTAGCGGTCTGGCAACGCTAGAAATTAGGGTTGGCGATGACAGTGAAATAGAGC
>JBCBOC010000713.1:0-2544 GCA_039821475.1 Cyanobacteria bacterium J06632_22
ATGTGGCTGTCGCGCTTTTGGTCGGTATAAATGTCTTTGTTTTCTAAGGCAATGTTGAAGTCGCCGCAGACGTTGAGCAATGGCTCGTCTATGAACACCGTCGTCAGGTACTGCTTTAATAGAGCGAGCCAGCGCAGCTTGTACTCGTACTTTTCGCTGCCGATGGAGGAGCCGTTGGGCACATATAGATTCAAAATGCGCACGCCGTTGAGCTGGCCGCTAATGACTCGCTTTTGATCGTCCAGATCGCCCACCGTGTCTTCGGGCAACACCCCTGCAAACCCACGGCACACATCTTCTAGCGGTTCTTTGCTGACCAGGGCAACGCCGTTGTAGCTTTTCTGACCGTAGATTTCCACCTGGTAGCCCAACTCGGTAAAGGCGGCCACGGGGAAGTCCTTATCCTGCACCTTGGTTTCTTGCAGACAGAGCACGTCCACCGGGTTAGCCGTCAGCCAGTCCGTGACATGGGTGAGACGGGTGCGGACAGAGTTAACGTTCCAGGAGGCAACTTGCATGGGGATGGAGCTAAATAAGCTCCCGTATTCTAGTATTCGGCAGGGTCGATAGGGCAACTGCCGGCGCAGAAACCAACTGGAGGGTGACCTCGCCGATATTGAAGTCTTGTTGGAGCTGGGTCTTTAGCTGATAGAGCAACTGATCGCGCTTGTGGGCGGCGGTCACAGTGACGGAGAGTGTTGCAGTGAGGCAAAGCTGACCGGGAGCAATGGTCCAGATCTGCAGCCGGTCTACTTGCTCAACGCGCTCATTAGCCAGTAGCGCAGCACGGATGTCCTCAACAGGAACGTTGGCCGGGGTAAGGGCCAGCAGAATGCCCAGGCTTTGGCGCAGCAGGGGAATGGCACCGAGCAGAATGAGGATTGCGATCGCAATCCCCACAATGCCGTCCATCCAATACCACTGTCGCCAAGCCATGGCCCCAGCGCCCAGCAGGACACCAAAGCAGCTCGCCGCATCCGCCAGCACGTGCAAAAACGCGCCCCGCAGGTTTAGATCCTGACCTGCGTGCCGGTGCAGCAGCCAGGCATTAATGCCGTTCACGCAGAGGCCTAGGCCAGCGGTGGCCGCCATCGGTCCAGTCAAAATATGTGTGGGTGGGGCATGCAGCTGAAACACCGCGGCCCTCGCCACCCAACCTGCAATTAGCAGCAGTCCGACGCTGTTTACCAGCGCTGCCAAAATCTCGACGCGACGGTAGCCAAAGGGGGCACGGTCACTGGCGGGCCATTGGGAAATCCAAGCGGCGAGCAGAGCCATCGCAATGGCAAAAACATCTGCCACCATGTGGCCCGCATCAGCCAGCAGCGACAGACTATGGCTGTGGTGCCCCATGCGCAGCTCAATCACGGAGAAAGCCGCGACAAGAGCAAAAGACACCCATAACGAACGCAGCTTTTGCGGCGAATCGGCAGGGGCGCAGTTACAGGAATCTAAACCGTGGAAGTGCATAGTTTCAGCCTGCCATGGCTGACTGGAAACGACAATTACAGATGTGCCAGAATATGTATAGGTTGACTGAGCTTCATCGCTGTGGTGTAGCGTTCCTGAACTCACGACAGGTCAGTAGGGCCTAGTGCAGTGTGCCCACACTTGATTATGCTGACGCATCCGACCCATGGCTAAGGATCATCCCCTAGAGGGCGACGCGCTCATTAAAGAAACCTGCAAACGCATCCGCACAGCCATGCAGCTGTGGAAAGCCCACAACAACGCTGGCTGTCGTAAGGAGCGCGAGCGAGCACTACAGCTTTACAACACACTCTCCAAGGCGGAGAAGGATAAAATTCCGCAGCAGCTCCGTATCTGGCTTAGGTACCGTAGCGAAAAGTACTTTGGCGCACACCAGACACCGCCTGGCAGCAAACATCGCTCATCCCGCCGCAAACGCTAGGCTAGGCCTAAAGACTTTCAGCCTTTTGTCACATTGACGCTGCGAGAAATCACTGAGATTATACTTTTAACTTTTATTAAAAAATTAGCTTTAGCTAGTTTTGACCTGTGGGATGACGGCTAACTGAACAATTTTTCTACACCGAGAAGGGGAAAGCTCATGGGGCGTTTTATTCGGCTATTTGGTCTTTCGTTGGCAGCAACGCTGCTCATGCCTGCAGCCCCGCTCATGCCCTATGGACGTCTGCTGGCTCAGGTGACTGAACCGCCAGAAACGTTTACGATGCCGGAATCTGTACCCACCGATGCCCCACTACACATCGATGGTGACCCCAGTCTGGTACCCACCAATATCGTGATCGCCGAGCGCTTTGCTGAGCAGTACCCTGACACCGCTGTTCGCATCGAAAGTACCGGGTCTGAAACGGCCTTAGCCGCGCTGCAGGCTGGAGAAATTGACATTGCTGCTCTGGGACGTCCGCTGACTGACGCTGAGATCGCTGCCGGATTGGTGGCCGTGCCCTTCGACCGCGAGAAGATTGCCATTATCGTCGGCCCCGAGAATCCCTTTGACGGTGACCTGACCTTTGAGCAATTTGCACAGATTTTTCGCGGTGAGATTACCGACTGGTC
>JBCBOC010000084.1:0-9430 GCA_039821475.1 Cyanobacteria bacterium J06632_22
AAGTAGAGATCGTCCTTAAATGCTGATTAGCTAAAAGTCTCGCACTATTTCACTAGCTCACTATTTCACCACTTCACTGTCTCCACCGACCCTAAATTCTAGAGTTGACAGACCACTAGGGTGAGGGGCGCTGTCAGCAATCACAAAATATTTAGTTTCATAGATTAAACCGAGGGATAGCGCTTCATTGCCCAATAGGTACGATTAACGTATGTCCCCTGATGGACCACCTCGAACCCATGGCGCTGATAAAATCGCACCGCAGCAGTTGTCGTTGTTTCTAAATAGCAAGGCACCTGAGCTTGATCGGCTTTTTCTAGCACTGGTTGCAGCAACATGCCACCAATGCCTTGTCCTTGGCAATCTGGGGAAACGCCTAGCATCCCTAAATACCAGTGAGGTTCTGGCACAAGCTGTTCATGTAACTGGAGCTGCGTGCCGATCAGAGAAATAAAATCCCTCATGCGAGTCCAACGCATCTGCAGAGGCGCGAGGATAAGGCCCGATGTCACGACCTGCCAAAGCTGTGACAACGTAATTTGGGAGGCTTCTGGTGGCAACCAAATCGCCACGCCTTTGGGTTCGTCAACCGTCGTATAAATGTAACCATAAGGCTGAGCAAAGGTTAGAAACGCCTGACTGAGGCGTTGCATTGCGACTTGCTTTGCAGCAGCGTCTTCAGGCAAAAAGTAACCTAGCAATGGATCTTGACTGAAAGCCGTTGCAAGATGCCCTGATGCGATTTCAAAATCTCTTCTCTTCAGATGAACAATATTATTCGGCATGACAGTTTTGGCATTTGGGCGAGTGGTTACTTTAATCTGACAGCTTTGCATGGATAATCTCCTGAACACTGACTTGAAGCGATAGATATGGGGCGGAAATTCTTAGATCAAGCTGACTGGCCGCCCATTAGCGGGTGCCAACACTGACTTAATCTGTTGAATTTTGGTCTAAACCTTGGCTACGTCCAGCACTAGAGCTTTACAGAGGAAAAGCTACAGGTTTCAAGCTATATACGGCTTGGCCTTTACGAATGTGAACCCAATCCCTAATATGTGAATCAATTAACATGAACCAAGCTCATGTTTTAATAATATGAGCTTGGTTCATGTTTTGTCAATGGGTACAGGGAAAATGGCAGAAAAATCAGCGCCAACTATCGCCAGAAGATGGCGAAAACCCAAGCAGGCCAGAAGCTTAGAACGGGTCAAACGAATTCTAGATGTCGCCGAAGCCCTCTTTGTAGAGGTGGGCTATGGGGCAGCGACGACCAAGCAGATTGCAGCCCAAGCTGAGGTGCCCATCGGGTCGCTGTATCAGTTTTTTCCAGACAAAGCTGCAATTCTGGAGGCCTTGGCTGAACGCTACACCGATTTACTGGGTGAACGACTACAGACATTTGGGGACCAGCCCTCGGGGTCACTGACTGAATATGTAGACCAGATGATTGATGTCGTAAACCACTTCTATCGCGAATATCCTGGCTACCGGGCAGTGTTTCTAGAAATCACAGCATCTATGCCTGAGGTGGATCAGGCCGCTAACGCTCAACTGATTCAAGTGACGCTCGTTAACCTCTCGAAGCTAAACAATACTCTGACTCCAGAGGACTTTGAGGCCATTGGGATTGTGTTAGTGGAAGCCATTGGTCAACTGCTGTGGTTTTCCTGGGGGCAGTCGCCTAACTTGTCAGAACGACTGGTGACTGAAACTAAGCTACTGGCCTTGAGCTATCTAAAGAACTATTTCCCAGAAACGTTCTAGGGTTATGTCGCTGACCGGTTCACAAATGCTGAACTGTAGCGCTCAGCACAATTGTTCCCTGGCGTTTATTCAAAGATATGAAAAACTCAAGCCTTATCTAAATCTTGATCACCTTCAAAACTAGCATTTGCCCCAAGGAAACCTACAGTTTCAAGCTAGGTGTGATTGAGGCTGCCGTTTTTTCGGCCGGTTAAGGTGTGTAACACCGCGACGCTAAGCCGCGGTTAAATATCGTCAAATCCAGTTAAATCTAAATGTCCAAATCGCCTTTCTCCCTCTTAACGCTCCAACCCCTTCGGTCACTTTCAACGGCAGCACTAGCACTAGCAGTTCTGCTGGGTGGTGCTGCTTGCCAAGCCCCCACGGATACTACTGTTGAGGCCGAAGCGCCTGAAGCTGCGGCAGAAGAAACTGACACTGCGGCAGCGCCCGCTGAGATGACGCCGGTTAGCTTCACTTTGTCCTGGCTGTTGCAGGGAGTTGACGGTCCCCTCACCCTTGCCATCGACCGCGGTTATTTTGCCGAAGAGGGACTCGACGTCAGCTTCGAGCGCGGTTTTGGCTCCTCTGATACAGCATCTAAGATTGCCGCTGGCCAGTACGACATGGGGTTTGGTGATATTTACTCCATGATTGAGTTTAATCAGCAAAATCCTGATGACAAGCTGATTGCAGTGGCGGTTACCATCAACAAAGCTCCCTTTGCTCTGCTGACTTTTAAAGAGAGCGGCATCGAATCTCTCGATGACGTGGCTGGGAAAAAGCTAGGTGCTCCCGTCGGTGACGCCCCCCGGCGACTGTGGCCGGTCCTAGCGACAGAAGTGGGTGTAGACGCTGAAGCCGTGGAATGGGTCAGCATGGAGCCAAAGCTGCGGCAGAGCTTTCTGCTGCAGGGCAACGTAGACGCTATCAGCGGCTTCACCTACTCCATGATTCCGGCGTTGGTAGAAGCGGGCAAAACGCTCGATGACATGACCATCTTCTACTACACCGAAAACGGCCTCAACTTTTACGGCAACGTGATTCTGGTGAAAGAATCCTTCCTAGAAGAGAACCCTGAGGTGGTTCGGGGATTTGTTGCGGCTTACATCAAAGGTCTTCAGGATACCGTCAGCGATCCTGAAGCCGGTTTAGAGGCAGTTATGGCCGCTGGCGATGAGCTAATGGATGCGGACGCTGAGCGGCTGCGACTACAGATCGCCATGGACGGTTTGCTCGTCAACGAAGAAGTTGAAGAGATTGGCTTTGGTGCGATAGACCCAGCCCGGTTAGAAGCCACCATTGCCCAAACCGTGGCTGGATTCGATCTGCCCGAAACACCTGCCGTCGAAGATGTGTTTGACGACAGCTTCCTCCCCCCACTAGAAGAACGGCAGGTGCCAGACGAGATCGGCTCGCTGTAGTCCGTCAGGCATTGAAGAAAACGTCCTAAATCCCAGAGGGATGAGAAGATAGGAATCAGAAGCCAGAAGATAGGAGTGTTCTATCTTCTGGCTTCTGATAATCACTGCCGCTGACAAAAATGTACGCGCTATGCTTGTGACCCAACATGCTGTTTTTCGGCAGTTCTGGTATCCAGTCATGCCGCTAGAGCACCTAAAGTCAGGGCCCCAGGCATTCTCTCTGCTGGGGCAGCCGCTGGTGCTGTGGCTAAACAATGCCGGGCGGGCTGTTGCGGTAGAAGATCGCTGCTGTCATCGGTCGGCAAAGCTGTCCCAAGGTAAGGTCAAGCAGGGACAGATTCAATGTCCGTATCATGGCTGGTGCTTTGATGGGGCCGGTGTTTGCACCCAGGTACCTCAGCTAGTAGACCAACCCATTCCCCGGGCTTATCGAGTGCGGTCCTTTTGTTGTGACCAGCGCTATGGCTACGCCTGGGTGTGTCTAGATGAGCCGATGGCTGAGATTCCGGCCATTCCCGAGGCCAGTGATGCGACGTTTCGCTATATTCCAGAGTTCTATGAAACCTGGGACTGCGCAGGGCTGCGCCTGATGGAAAATTCCTTTGACAATGCCCATCCGCACTTTGTCCATGAGAATACCTTTGGCCTTCTGCAGGATCCGGTGCCGCCCGCGCCAGATACCTTTGTGGAATCATCGCTGGGTTTCAAGATGACCTATCGCCTGCCGGTCAAAAACTCCGTAGCACAGAAGCGAAACCTCGGCATGGACGACGAACAGACTGTTCGCATTAGCGAGGGCACCTGGTACGCTCCTTTTCTGAGGACACTTAGAATTACCTACCCAAACGGGTTAGTGCACTTAATTTTTACTGCAGCAACGCCCATTGACGATTGTTCTATTCAAGTGGTGCAGTTTTGTCTGCGAAACGATACCGAGGCTGATGCCAAGGCCGCTGACATTGTTGCCTTTGACCGAGCGGTAACGTTGGAAGATAAGACGATTTTGGAGGGCACCAACCCAGATGTGCCATTGGATATTCACGCTGAGCAGCATATGGCCAGCGATAAACCTGGTATCGTCATGCGGCATCAGTTGGCAGCGATGATTCGGGATAGGGGTTAAGGGATCGGCACCCGAAGTGGGGTTCCAGGTTTTACCGTCCGACAGCAGATTCTGAAAAAATCAAGGAAATGTTCCCTTGAATACAAAACAGCCCTGTAGGTTGGGGGTTAATCGAGAGGACGCGTTTCTATCGGGCTAAACATTGGGGAACTTATGGCTGTTGGGACCGCCGTTGACATTCCTGTGATTGACTTTACGCCGTTTTTGAATCCCGATCCAATGGGGCAGCGGCAAGTGGCTAAGGCTATTTACCGGGCCTGTCATGAGGTGGGGTTTCTATACCTGACGCACCACGGTATCCCTCAAGGGACAATTGACGGGGCTTTTTCTCAATCGAAACAATTTTTTGACTTACCGCTGGCGCACAAGCAGCACATTTCCTGGTCCAGCGAGACCAGCAACCGAGGCTACATTGGCTTGGAGCGCGAACGGCTCGACGAAGATCAGCCGGGAGATTTAAAGGAAGCGTTCAATGTGGGGCGGGCGGTTTCCGCTGAAGCTGTGGGGGCAGCTGAACGTGCGTTGGTGGTGAACCAATGGCCTGTTGGACAGGATGAGTTTAAGGCCGTTATTAGTGACTTTTTTGAGACCTGTGCGGCGGCAGCGAGTCGGGTTTTTAGGGCGTTTGCGATCGCATTAGACATGCCCTCTGATTTCATTGTTGATAAGCACCAGTCCCACGGCTACACCCTGCGCCTGCTGCACTATCCGCCCCTAACCCAAACGCCCAAGCCCGGTCAAACCCGAGCCGGGGCCCACTCCGACTACGGCACTCTGACACTGCTCTTTCAAGACGACGTCGGTGGATTAGAGGTGCAGTTGTCCAGCGGCGACTGGATTGCCGCCCCATCCATCCCGGGTGCGGTGCTCATCAACACGGGCGACCTGACCCAACGGTGGAGTAATGACGTGTTTCGCTCCACGAAGCATCGGGTAGCGCTGCCAGCAGGGGATAAAGCCGGGCAAGATCGCTATTCCATTGCCTTCTTTTGCCAGCCAGATCCAGAAGCAGAGATTGTCTGCTTCCCGAGCTGTCAAAGTGACAACAACCCGCCGCGCTATCCTCCGGTAAAGTCTGGGGAGTATTTGTTGAGCCGATTACAGGCGACGTATTAGGCGGGAATAGGGCATGGGGAGTAGACGCAATGGAGCGGCTAATGTTCCTATCCCAGAACCTCTAGGGAACGTTATTCAGGCTGTTCCTACTATCAAATCTGTTCATTTTTGTTCTTTAATCAACGCGATATGACAATTCGGTTTACTCGGTTTCAATCTTCTCTATTGGCGCTGCCGGTGGCGCTAGCAATGTTAGCGGGCTGTGCGGCAGACGCACCAGAGACAGTGGATAGCGCAGATACGGAAGCAACCGCTGAGGCGCCGGCAGAAAGTGACGGCCCTAAGATGGCGCTGGTGCTGAGCGGCCCGGCAGAGGACCAGTCCTGGAACCAGGCGGCCTACGATGCGGTGCAGGAGCTGGAAGCCGAGGGCATTGAAATTGCCATCTCTGAAAGCGTGGACCCGGCGGATGCCGCGGCGGTACTGCGGCAGTATGCAGAAGGCGGCTACGACGTCGTGGTGGCCCACTCCTTTAGCTACCAGGACGCGGTAATGCAGGTGGCCCAAGAATTCCCTGACACCAACTTTGCCTGGGCGGGTGGCATCGGTGGCACTGCAGAGAACGTGGCCGACTATGACCAGCCGTTTTACCAGGGGGCCTATCTGGTGGGTCTAGTGGCCGCCGAGCTGAGCGAAACCGGCCAGCTGGGTGCCCTGTACGGCTTTGACATTCCGGCCTGCCATGCCATGGGCGAGGCCATGTTGGCCGGGGCTCAGTCCGTCCGCCCCGATGCGACGCTCACCAGCGCTGCTGTGGGTGACTGGTACGACGTGGCCAAAGCCAAGGAAGCCGCCCTGTCCCAGGCCGAAACCGGCGTTGACTTCTGGATTGGCTGTGGTCAAGGACCTACCCTAGGACAGATTGAAGCGGCCAAAGAAGTGGACGGCGTGGCCACGGGCTATGTGGGTGATATGACCTCCCTCGGCCCCGAGGTGATTGCCTCGAACCTGCTGTGGAACATGAAACCCCTGTTTGACCAGATGTTGGCAGACACCGCTAACGACGGCTTCGACAACAAGTTCTACGCCCTGGGCGTGCCTGACGACGTCATTCGGGTGGAAGTGACCGGCGACTTTGAAGAGACCGTGGGTGAGGAGACCCTGGCCGCGCTAGACGAAACAGAAGGCAAGATTATTTCGGGTGAACTCGAAGTGCCGTTTGTGCCGCAGTAGAGCGGGTGTCGCCTCGAGCGCGATCCTCCGTATCAAGAGAGTGAAGTAGTGAAATGGTGAAGTAGTGAAATAGTGCTTGTCCTTTAGCATCTCAACGGCTTGAGACAGAGGCTACTTCACTACTCACTATTTCACTTTCCCAACTTCACTTCCCCCACCCAACATTCACGCTTGCCGATGACATCTGCTCTCCCTCCCGCTGTCGAAATGCTTGGCATTACCAAGCGGTTCCCAGGGGTTGTTGCCAACCAGGGGGTCGATTTTGTCGTTCGCCCCGGTGAAGTGCATGCGCTACTAGGGGAAAATGGCGCGGGTAAGACCACGCTGATGAACATTCTCTGTGGGCTGTACGCACCGGATGAGGGGGAAGTGCGACGGTCGGGGCAGCGGGTGCAGTTTCATGATCCCAAAGATGCGATCGCAGCGGGCATCGGCATGGTGCATCAGCACTTTATGTTGGTGGAGCCCTTTACGGTGGCTGAGAATATTGTCCTGGGGCAGACCCAGGGACTGGTGCGGGAGTCTCGCAGCACGCTGCATGACCGATTGACAGAATTAGCCACTCGCTATGGGTTGGCGCTCGATCCCGATGCCACCGTTTGGGACCTGTCCGTTGGAGAGCAACAGCGGGTGGAGATTCTCAAGGCGCTGTACCGGCAGGTGCAGGTGCTGATTTTGGACGAGCCCACGGCAGTGCTAACGCCCCAGGAAACCGCTGGGCTAATGACCATTTTGAGAGGGCTGGCGGCCCAGGGCACGGCGATTATTTTCATCAGTCATAAGCTGAATGAGGTGCTAGCAGTTTGCGATCGCGTCACCGTACTGCGCGATGGGCAAACGGTGGGGACCCTGCCCATTGCCGACTGTGACGCCCAGCAGCTTGCCGAAATGATGGTGGGCCGAGCGGTAAATATGCAGCGGCCCGCCCGGCCAGAGACACCCCCAACACCGCAACCCCGGCTGCAGCTCCAGCAGGTTTCTGTGCCGGGCCTGCACGAAAAGCCTGCCCTGCAGTCAGTCAGTCTCAGCGTCTATCCAGGCGAAATCCTCGGCATTGCGGGGGTAGACGGCAACGGCCAGCGGGAGCTCGAGGAAGTGATTGCCGGCCTCAGAAACCCGAGTGAGGGCACAGCACAGCGCGATGGGCCGGTGGCCCACATTCCCTCAGACCGCTATAGCATGGGGCTGATCTCGTCGTTTTCTGTGACAGAAAATCTGCTGTTGCGAGACGTGGATCGGCCTGCCTTCAAGACCAAGGGGCTGCTGCGGCTGAGTCGCATGGCTCACCATGCCGCCAACCTGGTGAAACAGTTCGACATTCGCACCCCCTCGGTGACCACCCGCAGCGGGGCACTATCCGGCGGCAATGCCCAAAAGATTGTGCTGGCACGGGAGCTGTCCCACGGGCACGACATTATTTTGGCGGCGCAGCCCACTCGCGGACTCGATATTGGTGCAACGGCCTACGTCCACCAGCAGCTGCTGGCCCAACGGGAGGCCGGGGCAGCGGTGCTGCTGATTTCCACCGAGCTGGATGAAATTTTGCGGGTTTGCGATCGCATTGCCGTACTTTACGAGGGGCAAATTGTGGGGACGATGGATGCGGAGACGGCAGACGTTAACCAGTTGGGGCTCATGATGGCGGGCAAAGGGACAACCGCCCCTGCGCCGGAGGCGGTCTAATGACAACGACGATCGCCCCAGAACATGCCGGCCCGTCCCTTGCGCAAAAACTTAAACCCTGGGCCCCTGTCCTAGGCGGTCTGGTCGCGCTGTTGCTGAGCAGCGGCCTGATTGTGCTGAGCGGCGCGAATCCGCTGGAGGCCTACAAGGTCCTGATACTGGGTGCCTTTGGCGGTTCTCGTCAGCTCACTGAGACTATTCTCAAAGCGACGCCGCTGCTGTTGATTGGTTTAGGACTCACGGTATCCTTCCGCGCCAAAGTGTGGAACATCGGCGCAGAGGGGCAATACCACATCGGCGCACTGCTGGGTGGCATCGTCGCGCTGGCCCTACCGGGGCTGCCCAGCATTCTCTTGATACCGCTGATGCTGGTGGCGGGGGTGCTGGGCGGACTGCTGTGGAGTGGGCTAGCAGGGCTACTCCACCTGAAACGGGGACTCAACCTAATTATCTGCACGCTGATGCTCAACTACATCGGCATTTTGATGGTGCAGTACGCGGCCCGAGTCCCCTTTCGAGACAGTGACGGCTTCTTGCCTGAGTCGGCCCAATTTGCAGCAGCAGCACAGATTCCCCGACTGCTGGCCAGCCGCCTACATATTGGCGTCCTGCTGGCTCTGTTGCTGGTGGGCCTTACCTACCTACTGCTGTGGCGTTCTCCCTTAGGCTTCCGGCTGCGGGCTGTGGGAGAACAAATCAGCGTGGCCCGCGCCATGGGCATCGCCACCGGGCAGCACATTCTCACTGCGCTGATGCTGAGCGGGGCCCTGGCCGGGCTGGCGGGCGTCATTGAAGTAAGCTACACCTACACCCGCCTCAAGCAAAGCATTTCAGACAGCTACGGGTTCACCGCCATTTTGGTGACGCTGCTGGGGCAAATGACGCCCCTAGGCGTGCTGGTGGCCTCGATTCTCTTTTCCGCCCTGGTGATCGGTGCCCAGACGCTGAATGTGTCGCTGCAGATTCCGGCGGCGGGGGCCGGGGTCGTGCAAGCGCTGCTGGTACTGGGGGTGTTGGCCGGGCAGGCGATTGCTCAACGAGGAAAATAATATGTTGGGCACTTCGCTTGAGCCACCGAGTACAACTATCTCCTCAGCGCAGAGCGCTTCGTGCCGCGCAAGCCAGCTCAACCTTTTCGCAGATTGCCATACATGGATATTCTCAG
>JBCBOC010000154.1:0-7436 GCA_039821475.1 Cyanobacteria bacterium J06632_22
CACAAAACCCCTGCTATTTCTTGATCCCCCCTTGTCAAGCGATGGATACAGTCAGACACTGTTTAGGACAGGATTAAAAAATAGCAGGGGTTTTGTGTCCTGAGATACGCTTAAACGACCCGCCGACAGGGCAGTGGTACGCCCCTACTCTGTCAGGGCTAAGAGCCCCTTTTGGGCAGGCGTTTCCTTGATTAACAGGGCAACCACGGCAGGCCTCTGTCCGGTCCTGATGGGGCCTTTGAATCGCCGCTTTATTTTTTTACGCCTGGGTCTTGAAGGGACCCCATCTTATTTCAGTGGCAGGGAGAAACTATCCCTAGCGGCGCGATGAATGCAATACCAATGGAACAGATGCCATATACTTAAGGGCGGTTTTGTTCTAGAAGCTGCCAGGTCCTGTTGTCGATTCTTTGAATCAGTTGCGGATCAGACGCCTTTTACCCACCGTGCTAACTGCTATAGCCATCCACGCTGTCGCATCAATCGGTTCATTTAGGGAATCGGCCTTGAGCAAAGTCGCCAACGTTTATCATCCTTGCCACCCGCTAACTAAGGAGCCCGAATGTCAGTTATCCGTGCGCTGCACCAGGCACTCACGAGCAAAAGTCAGTCTGCTGTCGAGATTGCACAATCCTATCTTGACCAGATCGAGGGGCTTGAGCCGCAGCTCCACAGCTTCCTGACGGTAACGGCGGACCAGGCATTAGCCCAGGCTCGCCAAGTGGACGAGAAAATTGCCGCTGGCGAAACAATCGGTCTCCTCGCCGGCATTCCCATAGCGCTAAAAGATAACCTGTGCACCAAAGGCATTCGCACCACCTGCGCCTCAAAGATTCTGGAGAACTTTGTCCCCCCCTACGAATCAACTGTTACCCAACGGTTGCAGACAGCGGGGGCGGTTTGTCTGGGCAAAACCAACCTAGATGAGTTCGCTATGGGCAGCTCCACCGAGGCCTCTGCCTTTGGCATGACCAAAAACCCTTGGAACTTAGACTGTGTTCCTGGGGGGTCCTCGGGGGGGTCCGCCGCCGCCGTTGCCGCTGGGGAAGCACCGATTTCCCTGGGGTCAGACACGGGGGGCTCCATCCGACAGCCCGCAGCCTTCTGTGGTGTGGTTGGGCTAAAGCCCACCTACGGGCTAGTTTCGCGTTTTGGCCTCGTTGCCTTTGCCTCCTCGTTGGACCAGATCGGGCCCTTTGGCACAACGGTTGAAGATACGGCCATTTTGCTGGGTGCGATCGCAGGCCACGACCCCCGCGACTCCACCAGTCTCAACGTCAAAATCCCGGACTATACCCAACACCTCACAACCGACCTGTCCGGTAAGCGTATTGGCATCATCAAAGAGACCTTTGGGGAGGGATTAGATCCTGCCGTTGCCAAGGCAGTTGAAGCCGCCATCGATCAGCTCAAGGCCCTGGGCGCAGAAATCAAAGAAATCTCCTGCCCTAACTTTGGCTACGGCCTACCCACTTACTACATCATTGCCCCCTCGGAAGCCTCGTCCAATCTCTCCCGTTACGACGGCGTCAAATATGGACTCAGGGCCGATGGCGATGATTTGATGTCCATGTACACCAAAACCCGTGCGGAAGGATTTGGGCCCGAGGTAAAGCGGCGGATCATGATTGGCACCTATGCCCTATCGGCGGGCTACTACGACGCCTACTATCTCAAAGCGCAAAAGGTGCGCACATTAATCAAGCGAGACTTTGAAACCGCATTTGAGTCGGTGGATGTGCTGCTGAGCCCCACGGTGCCCACCTCAGCCTTCAAGGCCGGCGAAAAGGAAGACCCCCTCAGCATGTACCTGACCGACCTGATGACCATTACCGTTAATCTGGCAGGTCTGCCTGGCATGAGCATTCCCTGCGGTTTCGACGACAGCGGCATGCCCATTGGCCTACAGCTCATCGGCAACGCCCTGCGGGAAGACCAGCTCTTTGAGGTGGCCTCCGCCTATGAAAGCGCCACTGAGTGGCACAAGCAGCAGCCTAAGCTGTAGCGTTAGCGCCGCGGCACTCACCCAGCGTCGCGACGTGTTGGAGCCGCAACGCTGGGTGAATTGGCAGGAGATTATCGTCAACGTGACTCACGACTCGCTGACTTTAGGAATAAACCGCTGCCACGTCCAGAACTAGAGTTTTTCCTAAGGAAAAGCGACAGATTTCGGACTATACGCGATTTGAGTCTACAGGTTTCAAGTTGGACGTGGTTTAGGGCTTGATCTTAGCTGACATCGGCTGTTTGCTTGGCATTCAGCATGATCGAGCACTGGTATTTAAGCTGACGATCGCAGGCTTCTAGTAGCTCCATTACTGTTTCCTCACTGAGCGCTGCCAGCGCTGGTGAGAAGTTTTGGTATTGCCGTAAATAGTCTCGGTAGCAGGCCTGATGCTGTTCATGGGTTAAATCTGGCTCCACTTGCACAACAAAATCGTAGTCTTCAATGGTCTTGTTCTTGCCGTTACAGTTACCCTCGGTAAGGTCCACACGGGAGCCTTCGTACACCAGAAAACAGTGAATTTGAGGAACAAAATCAAGACCGTGGGGAGCGAGGAGTGTGTTCACCCCGGTCACAATGTCATCGTTGAGGCGGTAAAAGCCCAGATTTTTATAGACCGGCAGATCCTGCTCCTGGGCTAAACGGGCGATCGCGCCGTGCTTAGTGGTGCAGGTGCCATGGCCCTCCTCAAACAAAATCAGAGAATCTTCGTTACTAGAATTGCTGCCATAGGGTAAGACTAAGGTCCATTCGCAGGCTTCATGGAAGGTTTTGAGCCCCCGCTGAAGATACTGCTGGGAGATCACGCCTTGGGACTGCAAATCAACATTGGGCAGGACAGTAATGGGATGCATAAGTTCTATCGGTGGAAGTTATCGCGTTGGTCACTGGGTTTGAGCCGACAGGTTTGGCCGACCGCATTGAGAGACCGTAGGCCAGTTGCAACTGGCTCAAGCTTGTCGGTTGAACCTCACAGGACCGGTGAGACTTACGAACAGGCGTCTCACCGGTCCGATCATGGTGTAGGGCAGAAGAGCTTAGACGTAGAAGCGTCTAGACATTGAAGATTTGGACTATTTTGAACATTTCGGGCCTTAAATCCAAAGCGTATAGACCAAGCCAGACAGGACCGAGCCCACAACGGCAAAACCGAGATAGGCAAGAAAAACAGGGCGACGAGCCAGAGCAAACACCGCAATCATGGCCGGAATGCTCGTTGCGCCACCGGCCAACAAAAAGGTCATCCCAGCGCCAGGGGACATGCCCTGCTGAATCAGCCCCTTCACTAGGGGCAGGGCCGCATAACCGTTGAGATAGGCGGGAATGCCCACCAGTGCCGCACCCAAAATCGAGAACAAGCTGTCACGACCAGCAATGGCCTGAATCCAACCATTGGGGACATAAACCAGCATGAGGCTTTCGAGCAAAAAAGCCAGCACCAGCCACTTGCCCAGAAACCCAGCGGTCTTGCTGGCCCCCTGCCAAAACTTCTGTCGCCGGGCCGACTGCCGCCAAAATTGCCAAACCACTGGCTTCGGATTGCGCACCCGGCTACCGCCACAGCCGCCGTTACCGACCCCCTCCCGCAGCGGCAGGGCAAAGGCTTTTGAGGACCGGGTCAGGGCCAGGGTACCAAAGCCCCCCAGCAGACCAATGCCCACCGTCGCCACCGTTTTTGCGATCGCAAACTTCACCCCTAACGTCCCCACTGTCAGCACAAACATGGACGGGTCCATCAGCGGAGACGACAGCCAAAACGCCATCACCGCCGCCACCGGCACCTGCATCGATAGCAGTGCCGCAATCAGGGGAATGACGCCGCAGGAGCAGAACGGAGACAGCGCCCCAAACAAGGCCGCCACCGGAATCATGGCCGTCACCCGCCCCTGAAAAGCTTTAGCAATCAGATTGTCAGCCCCGCTGGCGCTGGCGTAGGCTGCAATCCCAATGGACAACAGCAAAAAGGGGGCCACCTGCCATAGGTTGCGAACCATAAAGGCCAGACTATCGGAGACCTGGGCGGGCACCAGAACACCCAGCCCCAAAAGGATAAGCAGAATTGCGATCGCAACCCCATCAAACTGCTGAACGCTATTTTGAAAACGCGTCAGTACCTTATTTGTCATCGTCAGACATCCTTCTATATTTAGAGAATTATCGAATTAAACCCCAAAAGTTCCTGGCTAGACCGTCCAGAGATAGCCGCAAAGTGACTATGGATATCTAGAAGAGGGGTGCCTATGGGGACGGACCTGCGTCTGTTACCTCAAAATCCCCCGGCGCAACGACCTGATTTCGTGTGCAACATTCTTCAAAAAGGAAATCCATTAAAGACTTTAGCGTTGCCGAGCTAACGGCATACCAAATCCACTGCCGGTCCTTTTCAGCCGTCACCACTCCAACCTGACGCAGTTTGTCGAGGTGGTGGGACAGGGTTGACGCAGAAATCTTCAATTCTTTTTGGATTTCCCCAGCCGGTAACCCCTTAGGATAGGCCGACAGTAGCAGCCGTACAATTCGCAGACGCGAAGACTGACCCAGCGCCGCAAACGTTGCAGCAATATCGTCAATAGAGCGCTGCTGAGAAGAGGAGATTTCCATATTTCGATAATATTCGAAATACGCGTTCTCGTAAACTAGATTCACAACAATGCTCAAAATCTACGGCGACAGCCAGTCCGGCAACTGCTACAAAGTCAAACTTCTCTTGCACCATCTACAGCATGCCTACACCTGGGAGGAGGTCGATATTTTGACGGGGGGGACTCGCACTGAAGCTTTTCTCAAAAAAATCCCAACGGCAAAATCCCACTCCTAGAGCTTGCAGACAACCAGCATTTGAGCGAGTCCAACGCCATTTTGAACTACCTGGCCCACGACACCCCTTACCTACCCGAAGATCCTTTGACGCGGGCCAAGGTTTTGAGCTGGCAGTTTTTTGAGCAGTACAGCCATGAACCTTACATTGCCGTTGCCCGGTTTATTGCCAAATATTTGGGGCTGCCCGACGATCGGCGCCAAGAATACGACGCCAAACAAAGCGGCGGCAATAAAGCCCTCGCAGTGATGGAACAGACGCTCACTCAGCAGCCTTACCTGGTAGGCGACACCATCACCATCGCGGATATTTCACTGTATGCCTATACCCATGTTGCCCATGAGGGCGGTTTTGACCTGACCCGCTTTCCAGCCATTCAGGCTTGGCTACAGCGAATAGCGGGTCACCCACAGCATGTCTCGATGTAACGGACGAGCGGCCCTGCCCGGGATAGGATCTTAATGCAGCGTCAAACGCTGTCGCTATTTCGCGGTCTCCCGCCAACCCTCATTACTTAGCGTGGACAGACCGCTAGATATTAGGATTAGACGAGCGGTTAAACGAATACATTTTCACGTCGTCTCGTTCAGCCCATCCCAGATGCTGCCAAAACGCTTCTCCGGTCGTGTTCTCTTGGCGAATAAAAATATGAGTTTTGAAAATACCCAAGGTCGCTAGCTGATCTAAACACCGCTGCACGAGAGCCTTGGCAAGACCTTGACCGCGATAGTCAGGCTTGACAAGCAGGTGTTGCAAGTAACCGCGCCGTCCGTCATGGCCGCACATCACCATACCCACCACCTCACCCGCCTCGGTACGCGCCAAAAAGCTCAGTCCTGGGTTGCGATCCAGGTAAGCCTGCGTCCGCCCATAGCTATCTGCCTCACGCAAGGTCACACCAGGAGTCTGCGCCAAGAGTTTCACCATCGCCCCATGGTCGGCGAGGGTCATTGAACAAATCTGGACCGGTCTCTTCTCAAAGGTCATGGCCTGAACCATGGGAGATACAGCCGTCGAGGGGCGCCAGAATAAAGGCCTTCAGCGCCAGGAACTGTCCCTCGCAACTCGACGAACGCAATATCGACGAACGCAATAGTCCAACCGACAAGCACTACAGACGCTCAATCGGGCCAGGCGCTTCATTGACCGGAGCATCAATGGAACGTGCCGTGCGCTGGAGCGGCATCGGCTCTGACTTCAGAGAGGTGTAGGCCGTATAGCTCAGGGGAATCAGCGTCAACCCACAGAGCACCCCTGCGCCAACCCGCGAGAGCCGCCGCACCGTTTGCGAAGCCCGTAGGGCATCGGGATAGTAGCCTCGCTTATAAAAATTCTTGACCTGCAGCGCGTAGATCAGCGCTGTAATACCAAAGGGCGGACAGGTGACAAAGGCGGAAAGCGCACTTTGCCAATTGCTGGGGGGACAGGGCTGCCCCTTGTACAGATCGTAGGTCTGGTCCCATTCAGATCGCCGAACATCGCCAACGTGGCCCACTAACCTAAACCGAGTAAAATCGGCAAGTTCTAGCGGGACCAGACAGTCTCGAATTAGATCTGGCAGTTGGTAATAGCTCACGCCCACGCCTACAGCGCGATGGACCTTGATTTCGAGGCAGTAGTCATTGGCCTGGACGCGAACGCTGAGCTGCCGCTCGGCCAGGGCGGACTTCAGCGTCTGGGTAATACTGGGTAAGGCATTGCTTTCCTGATGGGCAATTAGCTTTGCCTTAGTCTCGTCAAAGGAGAGATCGTTGCAGGCCGCTAGATGCCAGTCCTTCAATGCCAGGGAAAGATGCCCCATCTGCTCGTGGAGATTGCCCCGGTGGAAATAGGCCTCCGCCAGATTGGGGTTGAGGCTGAGGGCCTGATTGAGGTCATGCAGCGCGCTGGGGTAATCGGCCTGGGTGATCCGCAACAGTGCCCGATTGTAGTAAACCTCGGCATAGTTCGGAGAATGGTGCAGCGCCCTATCCCAATCGGCCAGGGCGCCCGCCTCATGCCCGATTTCGTAGCGCAGCAACCCCCGGTTGCCGTAAGCAGAGGCCAGTTCTGGAGACAGTGCGATCGCACGTTCAAAATCTGCCAGGGCGCCGGTGCGGTCGCCCTGCTTCCAGTAGCTAAGGCCACGCGCCGTATAGACTAGGGCCGGTTGAGGATGGTGTTTGAGCGCCCGAGTAAAAGTCACCACAGCGCGGTCATGCTTTTCTTGGCGGGCATGGGTGCTGCCATGACGATAGGCCAGCCGGGCCGCTTGCTGTTTGTACCACATTTGCTAACCTTCGCTTATGGACATGCTAGCGCTTGCCGCTAGACCCAGAACATCGGAACTCAAAACTGGACCATCCGTGACGACGTCCAGCCTAAGCCCAAACTAACCAACCCAACCCAAGAACAGAATCAGCACGAAGACTGAACATTGCGCATCCGTAGTCTTCTATTTTCCGTACTTCTGGCTATGGCAAAGCCAAATGGCCAAGTGGACATAGCGTGAACTTCAACAACGTTCCCTCACTTTCCTGACGCGCGCCGTGTTCCTCGGGTCCATCAGTGTCAGCCTGTCGCTGCCCCTAGCCGATGTTAAGCCTTACCATTGAGACTTGATATCTCTTTGAA
>JBCBOC010000334.1:0-5056 GCA_039821475.1 Cyanobacteria bacterium J06632_22
GAGCAATAGGGGATGCCCAGGGTCCACTTCGTTGTCGCGATAGGCCCCAATCAGGAGCATATGGCGACGGTCTGTCTCCGTTAATAGTTGCTTGATCAGGTCGAGGGAGGCTCGGTCAACCCATTGCAAGTCGTCTAAAAAGATGACCAAAGGATGTTGGACCTGGGCAAAGACGTTAACCAGTTTCTGGAAGGTTTGAATGAACCGTACCTGAGATTCTGCGGGAGTCACGTCCGGAACGGGCGGCTGGGGGCCGATAATCAGCTCTAGCTCGGGGATGACTTCGACTAAGACCTGGCCATTGCTGCCTAAACTGTCCTGGAGTTGCTGTTGCCAGCGTGCTAGCTGATGGGCCGGTTCGCTCAAAAGTTGTTGTATCAGCCCTTGGAAAGCCTGAATCACTGATTCGTAAGGGACATTCCGCCGAAATTGATCAAACTTACCAGTAATGAAATACCCCCGCTGCTGCACGATAGGGCGATGAATCTCCTTCACGAGGGCTGACTTGCCCACGCCAGAGTAGCCGCTAACCAGCATCAGTTCAGCTGTGCCCTGGGCTGCCCGAGCAAAGGTTTCTAGTAGGCGGCTGACCTCCCTATCTCGGCCATACAAGGTCTGAGGGAGCTGGAACTGACCTGAGCGATCGCGCTGGCCAATCTTAAATCCGGTTAAGGACTGTGCTGATAGTTCTCCTGTCGTGAGTTGGGCTATGCAGGTGCGCAAATCGGCCGCGAGGCCTGCGGCTCGCTGGTAGCGATCTTCGGCCATTTTAGCTAAAAGTTTCGCCACGATTTGGGCCAGCACCTCAGGCACCTTGGGGTTGACCGAAGTTAGAAAGGGGGGGGGTTTGGCAATGTGGCAGTGGACCCAGGCGAGGGCGTCTTTGGCTTGAAACGGCAGCTTGCCCGATAACATCTGGTAAAACGTGACGCCCAGAGAATATAAATCGGTGCGATAGTCTACGGCTCGATTCATGCGCCCAGTTTGCTCTGGGGACATGTAGGCATAGGTCCCGGTTAGCTGTTGCGGTTGCGCTGAGTCTCCTTCAGTGAGTTCGGAGGCTAGACCAAAGTCGATGAGACAAACTTCACGGGTATCTGGTGACAACAGAATATTGCTGGGTTTGATGTCGCGATGGATGATTTGGGCTTGATGTAGCGGGTCTAAAATTTCGGCGAGGCGTAGGGCGATGGGTAAGAAGTTCTCGACAGATACAACCTGCTGTTGGCGGATAAACTCCCTGAGAGAAAGACCCTGAAAGTTTTCTAAAACGAGAGCGGGCGCTGTCCCCTGCCAGGTAACGGCTGAGATAACGCCCGCGATGGAGAGACGGGAGAGGATATCGTGTTCGTGCTTTAGGGTGGCGATCGCATCCAGGGTCGGGTACTGGGTGGCCAGCGTTTTCAGGGTGACGGTCTGTCCGTCCGACTGTCTGACCGCCCGGTGGATCAGTGAACGGCTGCCCTGATAAATCAGTTCTTGGAGGTCATATCCTGCGATCGCCAGCATGGTGTGTTTACCTCGCCTGTCGTTCCCTCACCCTAGCGCTGACGGGGATCTAAGTCTACGCTTCTAGAATCCAAGTCTACGATGCTATGCCCGTGATTCTAGAGGCACGATTCTAGGTTCACAATTCGAGGGGCAGGATTCTAGGTCCAAGATTCTAGGTCCACAGTGTGCTTTCTCCCCGGATCTCTTGAGTCGGGGTTCGACCATGTTCCTTTTGTAAAATGGCCCGTGCCGTTTGGAGACCGGAAATGACTGTCGGCTCAATCGCGCCTGCATTGAAGCCATTACGAATCCAGTCGCCCGTCAAATATAAGTTGTCGAAACCAGATTCATCGGCTTTAAGGCGGTACTGGGTACTACCTGGTAGGGACATCACATAGCGCTCGGTGGGGAAGATATTGAGCCGCAGGTATTGTGAGACGAGGAGAGACCGATCCAGGCCATCGGGATTATCGGGCGGTGTAGCCTCGGGCCATAGGGCCCCGATGTGATTGTCTAGAAACAGCGCGACTTGGGTTTCGAACTGGGCCTGAGCCCGGGCCGGGAAATCATGATCGCTAGCCGGGGGCATCCCAGGGTCCGCAGCCACGCCGGTGAAGTAGGCCAGATTGTGGGGGGTGTTTTCCGCCGTCCAATTTTCTTGGGGTAACAGATGGGTCATGTCGGCATAGGTATCCAATGGTTCAACATAGGTGCCGACCACCGCGCTGGGCATGGTCCACCCGAGCTGTGACAGTGTGGGCGTTAGCCAGAACTGATCGCCCTGTGTGGTGACGGTTTGGACCTGTTCCACCAGGTTACGCCACTTTTCGCTGGTCTCACGGGCTGCTGGGGTTTTATCCGCGGTCAAGAATTCATCGCAGAGGTAGGGCACTGCTCCGAGAGAGATGCCAAAGAGCACCGTATCAAATTCTCCCTCTGGGTTAGCCTCACTCCGGACCTGTAGGGTGTAGGGGGTTTCTTGCTCTCGCCAGGCAGTCCAGAAGGATTCTAGATTGATGTTATTGGCCTGTAGCGCTGTCGCTTGCTCCGGTTGAATAAACTCATAGTTGGGTTCGCTAGGCCAACAGAGTAATCCTTTAACCCGAATCAGTGGATCATAGTCTTGGATTAAGTCTACCTGGCTATTAATATCGATGCGTTCAATGCGGGACTGATCGTCAGAGAGGTGCAGCGCCGTCACCCGATTGAAGAATTCAAATTTGACGCCGCGCCGTTTCAGTACCTTGTATAGGGGGGCAAAAATGGTGTCGCCCATCCCCGCCTGCATCTTCCACATGACGGCTCCTTTGTAGCGGAAGAAAATATTGATCACAATGCGTAGGGCCACCCCTGCCGCTAGCTGAGGTTGGCGAATATCTCCTTTGGGATAGGCATACACCAAGTCATAAATGGAGCGCACCATGGGGGACTGTAGCGTTTCGTCCCAGGCGCCGTAACGTTGTAGCCATTCGTTATAGTCGTACTGATCGAGAAAATCTAAGGAGGGTTTGAACAGGCCCCCTTCCGCTAGCAGGGCTCGGATATTCGCCAGACCATAATTGATAATAATCAGCTCTCTTCTTAGGTCTGGATGTTCGTTGATGCGGTTGCGCCAGAGGTCTTCTAGCTCCTCCATAAACCGCTCAATTAGCTTTAGCAGCACCGAGGGGTGGGCCTGTGACAGATGGCGATGGTTTTCTGGAAGCGCCTGGGCCAGTTCTTTGGCCAGATGGAGATAAATGCCCTCATTGGCGAGATGGGGCCACGGCTCACTCTTTTGCCGGTTTTCTTCGGCGATGCCGCGCGGTTGAGGGTGGCTTGTCGGATTTTTGGCAGGATTTTCAAAGAGGGTTTGATCCCAATGCTCAGACAAGCTGCCCACTACAGCGCCTGTCGTGAGGCCAATGGCTTCCAGATTACGGTAGATCTGTTTGAAGGGCGCTTCTAAGACGTTGGGCATAGATCCTTGGGGCATAGATCCTTGGGGCATAGACCCTTGGCCCATCGGACAAGCCGGTGATGTCGTCCCGAGTACTTCAGAATTTTCCCACACCCGATAGATGAGAATTAGGGCCGAGATCAGGTGCTGCCAGAGCTGAGTCGGGCTGGAGGCTTCCCAGGGCTTTAGTGAGTTTCGGGGGAAGTTAAAGCGCCAGGGATGCCACTGACCATTGAAATAGTCTTCTAGAACAATAAAATCATGGGGCTTAAAGGCATCTTCTACGGAGCTAAAAGGGCCATCTTCGCCCAGTTCTTCATAGCAGTCTTTCATAATCCGAAAGGCATTTTCATAGAAGCCAAAAAAGATATGTAGACCGTGCTCTTCGATGCGGTAGTTAGGCTCCTGACCGGGCTGCTCGGGCTTCACATTGCGACCGCTGGCCCCCTTGCCGCCCAGCCGCCAGCCGAGCTGGTAGACGGTAATGTCGTACAGGGCCTCCCAACCGGGTTGGCTGGTTAATTCATACACGGTGGAGAGCGAGCCTATTCCCCCACCGAGCACCGCGATTTTTTGACGAGTATCCTGAGGCATGATTTCTCTTGTAAATTGACTGTGATGTCACGATAGTTATAGCGCTCGCCACTTTACTTAGGACAATCCTGGCGCTCAAGTGCCCAGTACTGGAGCCCAGTGGCCCGCCGTTGTGCACAAACCCCAATCAAGGGCCTTTGTGGCGACGGCTATAATGGCTAGCTCAATCCCTGTTGGTCGTTCTCAAAGAATCGGCCGTCGGAGGGTAGACCTTTGACAGGTCTGGCGCTGGAGGTTTTCGTTTAGCAAGCTCTGAGCTGATTCATAGACGGGAGTTACACAATGCGGAGAACTTCTTTGCCGGCTTCGGTAACAAAGTCAAAGTCGAGCCAGCAGGCTAATTTAACAGGTGGGGTGGCACTGCCTAAGCCCAGATCGTGCACGATGGGGTGGCTGTCAAAGTTGGCGATTTGGGTGTTGAAATCCCCGTTGAGTAGGCCGCCCCGCCGGAATTTGGCCAGGGTGGTATTGGCCTCGACAATTGCCTGATAACAGGGTTTATGACCCTCTTTAACGTCTCTGAACTGTTTGAGGAATACGAAGGGTACAGCACCCGTCAACAAGGATTCTAGGGCCTCTAAAGACAGCCCTAGCCCCGGCAGTGCGATATCTCTAGCTAAATCTTGTTCGGTCTCGTACAGCAGACTGATGATTTCTTTGAAACAGTCTCGCTGGGTGCGCCACAGTCCTGGGGCTTGCACCCCAGGAGATGTGACATCTATGGTCAGGACAGGCTTACGGGTTGCCGGTGTCGCGGGACTATAGGTTGGAAAGACATCCGCTTCGACACTCAGGTGGGTGAGCTGATCGGGCTGAGGCGGCAGGTGAAACCAGCCCCATTCTTTGGGGTAGCCGTAGACCTCTCGCCCGGTGGCCATGGCGTAAGAGCTGTTGACAAACATGTAGGGGGTAAACCAGGCCAGATGGTCAATCCAAAAAATAGGGCCAATCTGGTGGCCGGCCATGGTTAAGACCCAGATAATGGCCTCTTTTTCGCCCACGTAGCCAATGTCTTTTTGACTGGGGTCTTGC
>JBCBOC010000275.1:0-5767 GCA_039821475.1 Cyanobacteria bacterium J06632_22
AACGTGTCTGGTTCAGGCAGGTTGATTGATTTTTCCATAAGGATGCAGGCCGTCCCTTTCCCCAATAGTGGCATTCAACGCTAGTTTGTGACTCAGTATGCAACGCTGTGTAAAGTTATTCCGGGCGCTACGGGACCTCGGTCTGGCAATCGCTAGCATTTTGAGGCGAGGTCTGGGTTGTGCGTTTTCACAAATAAAAATCCAGTGTCACAGATCAGCATGGCTGGCCACTAGAGATTTAGTGCCCGGCAAAATGTACAAGTTAAAATGCTTGTCATGTTTGCCAGGGTCTGGTGCTGGGCCTTGTCGAGCACTGGATCCGAGTGCGGCCTAGGGCTGGCCCAGCGGTGTACCGTTGGGATTAGATGACGTTTGCCGCGACCATGAACCATCGTGAGCACGGTGCTGTTTATTCTGCCCTTAATGTCCTAGGGCATGCCCTAGACCGCTGTGTTCCTGGGTAGACGCATCGCTTTTGCCACGTTGCTTCTATGGAAATAGGCCTATTTCCTTCCAGGGCTGAACCAGTAAACAGCGCTGGGGCAATCGCTTAGGACAATCCTGGCACTCAAGTGCCGAGTATGGTCGCCCGGTGGTCCGCCATCGTGCATAAACCTTTATGGCGACGGCTATATTACAAAGGCCATAGCTCTTAAGGCCGCGTATCTTCAAGCCTATACATACGCTTATAAGGTACATATACCTGTCCCCAGACAGGCTATACATCAAAGGCTATATATCATCTTCGCAACACGCTTGTAGCAGACTGTTTCTATGACCGATCTGGTTTTGGAGGTTTTCCGTGACAGACTCTCAAATACATTCATTGGCGCGTAAAGCGGCAGTTCATCGTTCCACCGTTCAGGAATATTGCGAACTCTCGGCTCAGACGCCGCTCACGGAGGCTGGTGCGGACCGCATTGGCGCAATTTTGTCTCAGGCTGAGGACGATGCTCTCCTGAGTCTGCTGATTGACGAAGCTGACCACGTCTTGAATCACCTGTTTCACTTTGTTGATGAAGGGTATGTGGCTCAGCAACAGGCCAAGCTACAGTCCGCCGTGGAGACCACCTGGTTAGATCAGGTGCTCCTGGATGCCGCTGCTCGGATGCAGGCGTCTCAGCGGAAAACGCTCCAGAGTTATCTCAAGGAGCGTGGGTTCTATGTGGGGGCCATTGATGGGATTGTGGGGCCTGAGACCAAGGCTGCTGTACGAGAATACGAAAATCTAGAGCAATCGACCCACCCGCCGGATCCCATTAATCTGCCTGATTTCCAAGAATGTTAAGGCTAGCCAACCGACAACGCAGGTCTGGGTAATCGCTGCGGCAGGGTAGCCGTAATGGTCATCTGACGGAGAGTGATGGTCTGGAACCCTGCCAACCAGGACCCTAAGACGGTTGCCTCAGACCGGGGCGTCACAGCGAGGACTTGACCCGCACTAGTAGGTGAAGCATGGAGATTTATACATGCAAACCTCAAACAATCGTCTACTACAGCTATACAACGAAGGACAGCGCGACTTTCACGGCTGGAATCTATCTGGTTATGACCTGAGTCACTTAGCCCTTTCTGAAATTGACCTCAGCTACGCTAACCTTTCCCATGCGGACCTGACGGGAACCGATTTGCGCTGGGCAGAGCTACGGAGTGCCAACCTCACCCAGGCCAACCTCTCCCGCACTAATTTGCACCGTGCTCGCTTGCAGTATGCCAACCTGACGGCCGCTTGCCTGGTGGGGGCTGATTTGCGAGCTGTTGATTTTAGCAGCGCTATTTTAACCTGCGCCAACCTGGCCCAGGCCGATATCTGGGGGGCAATATCGCCCGACGGCTTTAGCTGTTTGCAGGTGGGGACGCGGTCAGACGTGCCAGAACCCGCCTAGGTCGGCGAAACTACTCCACTCTCAGGCGGCGGGTGACGACGACTAGGCCGTCATCCCGGATCAGGAGACCCGAAATCCAAAGGTTGTCCGTATCCGTGGGGGCATCGCCTAGTTTGAAGAGCCCGCCGGCAGCCAGTAGTTCCAGATCGATAGGGCGGGGCGTAAAGAAATCTGCTGCGGTGGTGCCTTCATCCAAGGCAACACCCAGCAGATAATTATCGCCGATCGGCTCTTGCACAATGGCATCGAACTCGTAGGTCTCTTCGGGGGCAACCCGCTCTGGCAGAATCACTGTGACCGTCGGCGGGTTGGCTCCCGAGGTCAGCTGATTTCGCTCTGACAGAATCTCCTGGGAGATGATTTGCTCATCTTCATAGGTTTGGCGTGATCGAATGACCGATTCCAGCTCAGCGGTGCGCGGCGCACTCATTTCCCCATCAATGTAGGTTAGGGTCTCGGCGATGTAGCCGTCGGCTGTGGGTTCCCAGGACTGCAGCTCGATGCGATAGGTCGTGGTGTCGTAGCGTTCCCAGAGTTCAGCTAGAGACGTTTCTAAGCTGTCGTAGGTAAAGCCATCTTCATTAGTGAACGCTTCATCATAGAACGACATCACAGCGTCCAAGTCTCGATCGTTGGCGGCAGCTTCAATCTGAGCCAAGGACTCAATCAGTTCTTCTGGTGCTGTTTCTGGTGATGCTGCCTGTGCCTGAGAACCCAGCGCCAGTATCCCCGCAGAGAGTCCCCCCAAGGTGAAGGCTCTCAAAAAGAGGCCCCCAAAGTTAAAGGGCCAGCGGCGAAAGTGAGTCATGGAACGTTCCTGCAGTTTTGCCTGTAGAGTACGAGAATATTCGACAAAATATTCGAATAGAACCAAGGTACCCTGAGAAAGGGCATCTCGTGTATTGCGATTCGCGTGTATTTCGATTATGGACGACGGGCAGAAACAGTCAGCATCAGTCCCAGAACCCATGAAGCTGCTAGTTGCTGCCAGTGGTACTGGCGGGCATTTGTTTCCTGCCATTGCCACCGCTAACCAGTTGACTCAATCCGGGCAATCCAGCGGGGGACAGTGGATTATCGAGTGGTTGGGGGTGCCCGATCGCCTAGAAACCCAACTCGTCCCACAGCAATATTCTCTACATACAGTTCAGATGGGGTCTGTCTTTTCAGGTTCAAGTGCGATCGCAGGTCGAATCTGATACGCGGGTACCGGCTCCTGAATATTTTTGAGCGCTAGGGGCCCCAGAAACGTAGCATCCAGCTCTAGCCGACTTTTAACGACGTCGTAAACAATCTGAGAGACACAGATTTCCCCCGGCGGTGCAAAAGCCTCAAGTCGGGCCGCAATATTCACCCCGGTGCCCATCATGTCGGACTCGTTGATGTACACATCCCCGAGATGAATACCAATGCGATGGGCAAAGTGATCGGTGGTGACATTCGCCGCACTACCCAAATGTCGCTGCATCGCCAGGGCGCAGTCCACCGCCTGAACCGCACTGAAAAAATACATCAACAGACCATCGCCCGTGGTCTTCAGGACCTGCCCCTCGAACTGCTCACACAGCCGCCCCATCTGGTCCAAATCTTTGTGAATTAGCCCTAGGGCTCGCTCTTCATCCGCAGACATACGGGCACTAAAGCCCACGGCATCGGTCACCACTATGGCGGCTAGTACGCGCTGACTGCTTGGCGATGGCGACGCTGCACCCATAAATAAACCAACCGACGACAACCTGTCTTAAGGTGCCCCAGGCCGATGGGTTTACCGCAATCGGCCTACCCGTGGATACACGATTTTCAGCAGAATTTATGGTGTCTTTTTATTCTGCGGGGATCACGCAGTGAAGTGAACGATAGCGTCTGTCACCGTGTTAGAGCCACCGATTAGGGCGCTCCCTAAAACACAGATTGCTCCGTGACGTGCAACCCAGCTCAACCGTTTCGTGGGTTGCTTTGCTACGCCTGCCCACCTTCATGCCGAGTGTTGACAGTTCCCCTCGTCGTGATTTCGCTGGTCTTGCCACCCTGCATAGGGTTGTCAGACTTCAAATTAGTAGACGTAGAGTTGTCAGACAACCTTGTCAAACAACTACGCCCGAAAAGTCGTCAGCAAAATGGGGCCCAACAGATAATCATGACGACGCACCGTCAACCCCGCCTGTTCCGCCAGGACCGCACGCGCCGCCGGACTGTAGCAACAAATATCACCGGCCCAAATTGGAACCCGCAGCATCTCCTGTCCGCTAAGTTGGCTGGGGGTATAGTCCGCCAGGTAAAATTCTCCGCCCGGTTTCAGAACGCGTCGAATCTCTTGCAAGACTGCCACCGGATCGGGATAGTGGAGAAAACTAATGGTACAAAAGGCCGCGTCAAACAGAGCTGCACTAAACGGAAGCTGATCGGTCTGGCCCTGTTGGTAGCAAATGCGCCCAGGGTAAGGTTTTTGCTGCTGAGCCTGGGCCAGCATCTCGGACGAAAAGTCATAGCCCATACCCGTCATCTGGGGATAAGCCTGGGCTAAACGCCCCAGCAGTTTGCCCGTGCCACAGCCCAGGTCCAGAACATTGGCAGCATCGACGAGGGTCACCGTGTCCAACAGGCGCGTGTGGACTGCCTGATAGAAAACCGTGGTGAAGGGACTATCGTAAAACGGAGCCCAGCGGTTGAAAATGTCCAGCTTGCTAAGAGAAGACATCGTTGTTATGAGGCAAGGGATACTGAGTCATCCGCATCAAGCGACCGAAAAGCGCCGGGTTCCATCTTCACGACTGACTGCTCAGGTCTTAAAGGGATTGCTGCAACAGGTTAGCCAGCTTTGCGGCACTGTCTGCCACCGCCAGATGACTCGCCGCCTTAGACATCGCGTCGAGCTGCTCTGTATCCTCTAGCAGGTTGAGGATGCGATCGCACAGTTCCTCTGCACTCAGCTCACTTTGCCGATACACCTTAGCGGCGCCCACCGACGCAAACGCAGCAGCATTGTAAGCCTGATGATCTTCTGCAGCGAAGGGATAGGGAATCAAAATCGAAGGCGTGTGGGTCATCGCCAACTCGGTCAGGCTACCGGCCCCCGCACGGCTCACCACCAGTGTTGCCCGCTTAAACAAGGCCGCCACATTGTCAAAGAAGGGCCGATGAATGTAATTGGGGTGACTGAGGCTGTCGGCCTCTGGATCGTTGGTGCCCGTTTGATGAATCACCCAGGCCCCGGCCTCGAACCAAGCTGGAGCTGCTGCTCGCACTAGCCGATTAACCGCTACCGCGCCCTGACTACCGCCCACCACCGCAATTACAGGGGCATCTTCAGGAATGACGCTATCGCCCAAGGCCTCCCCCAGCACCTGATTAAGGTCAGCTTGGGCTGCCGACAAAAATTCCGAGCGTACCGGCGTCCCCACAGTTAGCGTTTTGGCCTTTGGCAATTATTTTTCAGCCTCTTCAAAGCCCAACGCCACAAGGCTACACCAGGGGCTCTACCAGCGCGTGACTTTACCCGGCAGCGCATTAGATTCGTGCAAAATGGCTGGCAGACCCAGGCTACGAGCTGCCAGAATCGCAGGCGCAGCAATGTAACCGCCGGTGGTAAATACCCCATGAAATTGCCCCTGCTTCAGCAACTGACGCACGTGCGCTGTAGCTCGCAGAAACTGATTTAAAAGTTTGATGCTACCCAGCCCTAAACGACCCTGAACACCCCCCATCTGAACTGTATGTAGAGAATATTGCTGTGGGACGAGTTGGGTTTCTAGGCGATCGGGCACCCCCAACCACTCGATAATCCATTGCCACCGCTAACCAGTTGACTCAATCCGGGCAATCCAGCGGGGGACAGTGGATTATCGAGTGGTTGGGGGTGCCCGATCGCCTAGAAACCCAAC